>JBEITC010000317.1:0-4877 GCA_040375075.1 Planctomycetota bacterium
CCGGCGGCGCGCGCATCGCGCATCGCCACGACGACGTCGTCCTGCCAGCGCGGCGACGCGGCGCACGCCGCCAGCGCGGCGGCGGCGAGCAGCGCGGCGGCGCGCCTCACTTCGCCTTGCCTTCGCCGCACCAGCGGTCGAGCCAGGCGAAGAACTCGCGCTGCCACAGCACGCCGTTCTGCGCCTGCAGCACCCAGTGGCCCTCGTCCGGGAAGGTCAACAAGCGGCTCGGCACGCCCTGCACCTGCGCGGCGGTGAACGCCTGCAGGCCCTGGTCGTACGGCACGCGGTAGTCCTTCTCGCCGTGGATGACCAGCAGCGGCGTCTTCCAGTCCTGCACGTAGCGGTGCGGCGAGTGCTTCTGGTAGCCGGCGGCGATCTCCGGCGACTTCCAGAACGGGCCGCCGAGGTCCCAGTCGACGAAGAACAGCTCCTCGGTGGCGAGGTACATGCTCTCGAGGTTGAAGACGCCGCAGTGCGAGATCATCGCCGCGAAGCGATCGCCGGCGTTGCCCATCAGCCAATACACGGTGAAGCCGCCGAACGACGCGCCGACCGCGGCCGAGCGCGCCTTGTCGACGTACGGCCGCGCCTGCATCGCATCGGTGACGCTCAGCAGGTCGCGCATCGCCTGGCCGCCCCAATCGCGCGAGACCTGGTCGTTCCACGCCTGGCCGAAGCCGGGCAGGCCGCGGCGGTTGACGCCGGCGACCACGTAGCCCTTCGCCGCCATCAGGTGGAAGTTCCAGCGGAACGAGAACGACTGCCCCACCATCGACTGCGGACCGCCCTGGCAGAACAGCACGAACGGATGGCGCTTCTTCGGATCGAAGCCCGGCGGCTTGAGGATCCAGCTGTGCACCTTCTTGCCGTCGGTGGTGTCGAACCACTCGGCCTCGCACGTCGGCAGCTGCAGGCCCGCGAACACCGCGCCGTTGTGGTCACTGAGCGCCGTGATCGCGCCGGTGGCGGCGTCGATGCGCACGACCTCGTTCGGACGCAGCATCGTCGCGCGCAGCGCGAACAGCGTCGCGCCGTCGGGCGCGACCTGCAGGCCGCTGAGCGCGTGCTGGCCCTTGGTCACCGGCACGGCCTTCGGCGCCGCGATCGTCGTCGTGTAGACCTGCGTCGTGCCCTCGGTCTCGACGGTGAAGAACAACCGCGCGCCGTCGGCGGTCCAGCGCAGTTCGTGCGCCGAGGCGTCGAAGTCGGGCAGCAGCTCGACGTTCTTGCCGGTGGCGCGCTCGTGCAGCATCAACCGCAGCTTGTCGGCCTCGAAGCCGGGGCGAGGCATGCTGGCGAACGCGATCCACTTGCCGTCCGGCGAGTAGCTCGGGTCCTGGTCGTAGCCCGGCATCCCGGGCGTCAGGTTGCGCGCCGGGCCGCCGCCGACCGGCACCGCCCACAGCGAGCTGTCGGTGCTCGCCTCGGGGTTCGGGACGCGCCGGGCGGTGTAGCAGAGTTCCTGGCCGTCGGGCGACCAGGCGATCTGCTCGCCGCCGCCGAACGGCGGCAGCGGCGTGTGCACGCGCTCGCCGGGCATCAGGTCGCGCGGCGCGCCGCCGTCGGCCGGCAGCACGAACAGGTGGCTGTAGCTACCGTCGCGCCAGCTGTCCCAATGACGCACCATCAGGTCGTCGAACGCGCGGGCATTGGCCTTGGGCAGGTCGGGGTGCGCGGCGGTCACCGGCGCGTCGATCGCGACGGACTGGGTGAACGACACGTGCGCGCCGCCGGGCGCCCAGGCGAGGTTGCCAGCGCCGGCTGGCAGCGGCAGCTCCAGCACTTCGTCGGTGGCCAACGAGCGGGCCACCAGCTTGCCGCCTTGCACCACCGAGTAACCGCCAGCGGAGCGCCAGGTCGGCGACGACGCCGCGCCGAGTTCGATCGCCGATGCGTTCGGCGAGGTCGGCAGCAGCCACACCGCCGCCGCGCTGCGGTTCTGGGCCAGGTCCGGCGTGCGCACCGTGTAGAGCAGGTGCTGGCCGTCGGGGCTGAGCGCCAGGTCGCCGACGCGGCGCAGTTGCGCCAGCGTTTCGGCGGCAAGGCGGGCCTGGGCCGGCAGGACGGCGGCGATGGCGAGAGCGGCGGCGACGAGGACGGGACGATGGCCGATGCGCATTCCCCGATCTTGGCCCGCCGGCATGGTCGATGCCACCGGCGCGACGCAACGGGAAGATCCCCTCGCCTGCCGCGTCCAACTGGCCTAATCCATGCGGGTTGCCGCTACACTCCGACCCACGAGCCGTATGAACCCGAAGACCCAGCGTCCTGTTCGCCGCGCCGAAGCCGGCTTCACCCTCGTCGAGATCATGGTCGTGATCGTGATCATCGGCATCCTGGCGACCCTCGTGGTCCCCAACGTCGTCGGTTCCAGCGACGAGGCGCGCGTCAAGAAGGCGCAGAGCGACTGCTCGGCGCTCGCCACGTCGGTCAAGCTGTACCGCTCGAACAAGGGCCGCCTGCCCGACAGCCTCGACGCGCTCGCCGGCGACGACGAGAAGGGCAAGTCCTGGTACCTCGAGAACCTGCCGAAGGATCCCTGGGACAGCAGCTACGAGTTGCGCGAGCTCGACGGCAAGGACTGGGAAGTCTGCAGCGCCGGCCCGGACCGCTCGATGGGCACCGAGGACGACATCTCGAACAAGCTGAAGAAGGAGGACTGAGTCCCCTTGGCGCGGCGCGAACCAGGGCGGCCCGGCTCGGCCGCCGGCGGCTTCACCATCGTGGAGCTGCTGGCGACGCTGATGATCGTGTCGCTGCTGTTCGCGCTGATCCTGCCCAACCTCGACGCGCTGGTGCCGGGCGCCCGTCTGCGCAGCAGCGGCAGCCGTCTCCAGGCGGAGTTGGAATGGGCGCGCAGCGAGGCGCGCATCCAAGGCAAGCGGATGGCCGTCGAGATCGACCTCGACCGGGGCCGCTGGCGACTGGTCTACCCGCCGGAGCAGCGGCTGACGCGCGACGAGGACGAGTCGGCGCTCGCCGAGCGCCCGGACGACTGGAGCGGACTCGACGAGGACGTGCGCTTCGCCGGTGCCGGCGACGGCAAGGCCGGGCTCGCGCAAAAGGGCCTCTATCGCGTCGCCTACGACGAGTACGGCTTCACGGCCGATCAGTCGATCGTGCTGCAGCGCACGAGCGAGCCGGATCACACCTGGACGCTCGCCGTGACCGGCCTGTCCGGCAAGGCCGACACCTACGAGTCCGAGAACGGCGAGAAGCCGCTGCCGCAAGTCGTCGGCGAAGGGGCGTTCTGACCATGACGGCTGCGTCGCACATCGCCGGCGCGCGCGCGGAACGCGGCTTCACGCTGGTCGAGGCGCTGGTCGCCCTGGCGATCGTCTCGATGATCGTGATCAGCTACATCGGCATCCGCACCACCGCGCTGATCGACGCGACGCAGGCGCGCAACTGGCGGCTCGCGCGCGAGATCGCCGAAGAGACGATGTCCGAGCTGCGCGCCGGCGCGCGCGAGGTGCCGCCCACCAGCGGCGACCTCGTCGAGCTCGAGAAGTTCCCCGAGTTCGCCTTCAAGGTCGTGATCGGCGAGGCCGCGGTGAACGAGCTCGAGTCGTCGCTCGCCTCGGCGGCGGCCGGCGGCGACGAAGCCGCCGCCGACCGCAACGAGTGGCAGCAGAATCGCGAGAACTACCGCCGCGCGCAGCAGGGCGGCATGACCGCCGCGGAGTACGACGAGCAGCGGCTCATGCAGGAGCAGGACACGGCCCTGCGGCTGCAGCAGGAGCCGCCCAGCGCGACGAAGTTCGAGGTCGTCGCCGTCGCCGTGTACTTCCCCAAGCTCGACCCCGACTACGAGGGCCAGAAGGACGCGCTGGTGATCAAGGCGCGCCTCTCGACCCTGGCGATCTCCGGCAAGACGCCGGAGCAGGCGGAACGCGAGGCCGCCGCCATAGGCGACGGCGCAGAAGGCGGCGACGGCGCGGCCGGCGGCAACCCGACCAACGGCGGAGCACGATGACCATGGCGACCCGAACGCAATCCGGCTTCACCCTGCTCGAGGCGCTGCTCGCCGTGTTCCTGACGTCGATGGTCATGCTGACCGTCGGCACGACGTTCGTCGCGCTGCTCGACGCGCGCGACATCGTCGACGACCTGGCCGAGTCGACCGAGGCCGGCCCGCGCATCCTCAACCTCATCGAGCGCGACCTGCAGGGCCTGTGGACGCACAACGTCGGCAACAACGCCGTCTTCCGCGGCCGTGACATGGAGATCGACGGCCGCAACGCCGATCGCATCGACTTCGTCACCACGACGGACGCGGTCGGCTACGTGCTCGACCTGCAGAACACGCCGCGCAAGCCGTCGATCTGCGAGGTCGGCTACTGGTTCAAGCCCAACCCGAATCCCCGCCTCCGCAAGTTCTTCGAGATGTGGCGGCGCGAAGACCCGATGGTCGACGACGACCTGCTCACCCAGGGCTCGTTCCAGCTGGTCCACGACCGCATCAAGAGCTTCAAGGTCGGCTACTACCGCACGCTCGGCGCCGAGGCGATCGAGGAGCTGGAGTGGGATAGCGCGGTCGAGGACGCGCTGCCCGCGCGCATGAAGATCGAGTTCACGATCGAACGCAAGCGCAGCAGCCGCAACGACGTCAGCGACATCGAGATCGACGACTTCGAGGGCGCTGAGAAGACCTACGTCCGGCACATCGTGTTCGACGAGCGCATGCGCAGCGCGCTCGCCAACGGCACGGCGCGCATCCCGGTGTTCCCCGGCGAACCGCAGGGTGAAGGCGGCGGCGCTGGCGAGAACGGCCAGAACGGGCCCGCCGGACCGGCTGGACCCGGCGGCCCTGCAGGCGCTGGCGGCAAGCCCGGCGCCGGCGGCCTCGCAGGCGGCGGTCGACCGGGCGCCGA
>JBEITC010000156.1:0-7916 GCA_040375075.1 Planctomycetota bacterium
CCCACACCACCACCACCACCACCACCACCCACCCACCCCTCACCCGCCCCACCCCACCTCCCAACACGCCACCACGCGCGCCGCCGCTTCGCGCCCGCGGTTCCGCAGCATGGTTCCTGCCCCATAGTCGAACCCGTACGGCGCCTCGACGCCGTGCGCCTCGAGACCGACGCCGCGCGCCAGAAACACCGACCGGTGCAGGTGGAACGGGTTGGTGACCACGACCACGCGCCGCAGGCCGAACGCATCGCGGCAGCGCTGCATGGTGTCGATCGTCCGCAGACCCAGCGGGTCGTCGACGATCGCCTCTGCCGGCACGCCGCGCGCCTGCAGGAACCGCCGCATCGCTGCGACCTCGTCGACGCCGAGCCCGCCGCCACCGCGTCCGGACAGCAGCAGCTTCGGCGCCGTGCCGCGCCGCCACAGGTCCTCGGCCGCGACCAACCGATCGACGAGCAGCGAGTACGGCCGGCCGTCGGCGTGGATGCGCGCGCCGGGGACGACGATCGCGTCGGCAACCGGCGCGTCCGCCGGCGCGCGCACGAACGGCGCCGCTGCGCCGACGACGCGCACGTTGGCGGCGATGACGACGGCGAGCAGCGCGGCGGCGGCGAGCAGCAGCCGACGCCGCCATGCGCGCCCGCGGGCTGGCCGCGGCGGCGCGGCCGCATGCGCAGAGTCGTCGGTTCGCACGTTCTTCACGGATACGGCCTCCCTGGCCGGCGCGGGAGTTGACCGTTCGCGCGGGGCCGGCACAATCCTCGCCCCCCATTCCCGGCCGTCGCCACGACCGCCGCGAGCCCGGGCTCCTCACGCCCGCACGACACCATGGCCCAGAACATCCGCAACGTCGCCATCATCGCCCACGTCGACCACGGCAAGACCACGCTCGTCGACGGCCTCCTGCGCCAGACCGGCACGTTCCGCGAGAACCAGGCGGTCAACGATTGCGTGATGGACAGCAACGAGCTCGAGAAGGAGCGCGGCATCACCATCCTCGCCAAGAACACGGTGGTGAACTACAAGGGCACGCGCATCAACATCATCGACACCCCCGGCCACGCCGACTTCGGCGGCGAGGTCGAGCGCGTGCTGTCGATGGCCGACGGCGTGCTGCTGCTGGTCGACGCGGCCGAGGGCCCGATGCCGCAGACGCGCTTCGTGCTGCAGAAGGCGTTCAGCCACCACCTCAAGCCGATCGTCGTCGTCAACAAGATCGACAAGCCCGAGGCGCGCCCGCAGGAAGTCGTCAACGAGGTCTTCGACC
Source organism: Planctomycetota bacterium (assembly GCA_040375075.1). Taxonomy (GTDB): domain Bacteria; phylum Planctomycetota; class UBA1135; order UBA1135; family UBA2386; genus UBA2386. The sequence continues at coordinate 1,268 of JBEITC010000156.1, forward strand.
TGTTCATCGACCTCGACGCCGACGAGGCCGCGCTGGAGTTCCCGGTGTTCTACGGCTCGGGCCGCCAGGGCTGGATGACCTCCGACCTCGAGGCCGCCAAGAAGGGCGGCGAGGGCAAGGACCTGCAGTCGCTGTTCGAGGCGATCGTCGGCCACATCCCGCCGCCGAAGGACGACCCGCAGGCGCCGCTGCAGTTCCGCGTCACGTCGCTCGACTGGAGCGACTACGTCGGCCGCATCGCCATCGGCCGCGTGCACCGCGGCACCATGAAGGCCGGCGAGCGCGTCATGCACCTCTCGCGCACCGGCGCGCAGAAGGAAGTCGGCGTGCGCGGCGTCTACCGCTTCGTCGGCCTGTCGCGCGAGGAGACCAAGTCGGTCGAGGCCGGCGACCTGTGCGGCATCTACGGCATCGAGAACATCGAGATCGGCGACACGGTCGCCGCGCTCGACAAGCCGGAGGCGATGCCGGTGATCGCCATCGACGAGCCGACGATGACCATCGTCATGCGCGTCAACGACTCGCCGTTCGCCGGCAAGGACGGCGGCAAGTTCATGACGTCGCGCCACCTGCGCGACCGCCTGGAGAAGGAGCTGCGCGTCAACGTCGCGCTGCGCGTCGAGCAGGGCGATGGCGCGGACAGCTTCAAGCTGTCCGGCCGTGGCGTCATGCACCTCGGCTTCCTGCTCGAGACGATGCGCCGCGAGGGCTACGAGTTCGCGGTCGCCAAGCCGCAGGTGCTGCTCAAGACGATCGACGGCGAGCGGCAGGAGCCGATCGAGTACCTGACCGTCGACACCCCGGCGGACGCGGTCGGCAAGGTCATCGAGATCCTCGGCACCCGCAAGGCGGAGCTGCTGAAGATGGACCGCAAGGGCACGTTCACGCGCGTCGAGTTCACCGTGCCCGCGCGCGGCCTGATCGGCGTGCGCAGCCGCCTGCTCAACGCCACCGCCGGCCAGGCGACGATGCACCACGTCTTCCACGGCTACGGCCCGTACCGCGGCACCATCGAGGAGCGCGTCTCCGGCGTGCTGGTGTCGATGGCGCAGGGCCAGACGACCTTCTACGCGATGGACGGCCTGCGCGACCGCGGCTCGTTCTTCGTCGCCGAGGGTGCCGAGGTGTACGAGGGCATGCTGGTCGGCGAGCACTGCAAGGACAACGACCTGGTCGTCAACTGCGTGCGCGAGAAGAAGGCGACCAACGTGCGCAGCTCGACGAAGGAGACGTTCGTCAAGCTGCCGCCGCCGCGCCAGTTCTCGGTCGAAGACGCGCTCGAGTACGTCGGCGAGGACGAGCTCGTCGAGGTGACGTCCAAGGCCGTGCGCCTGCGCAAGTTCTATCTGAAGGAGACCGACCGCAAGCGCCTGGAGCGCCGCGCCGAAGCCGGCGCCTGACGGTCGGAGGCTTCCCGGCGCGCGCCGACGCGCTAGCCTGTGCGCGTCCGCCATGCCCTCGTCCCCGGATCTACCGACCGCGGCGCGCCAGCGCACTCTGCGCGAGCTGAGCAAGCGCCTTGGCCATGCGTTCGAGGACCTGAGCCTGCTCGACCGCGCCCTGACGCACTCCTCGACCGGCAACGAGGGCAAGGCCAGCTACGAGCGCCTGGAGTTCCTCGGCGACGCGTTCCTGAACTTCGCCGTCGCGGACGTGCTGTTCCGCGCCGATGCCGAGGTCGCCGAGGGCCACCTGACCGAGACGCGCGCGCGCATCGTCAGCCGCAAACCGCTCGCGGAGGCGGCGCGCCGGCTCGACCTCGTCACCCACCTCGCGTCGGGCAAGGGCCTGCGCGACGCCGAGCGCAACAGCGAGCGCATCCTCGCCGATCTCGTCGAAGCGGTGCTCGGCGCCGTGCTGATCGACGGCGGCGTGACGGCGGCGCGCAAGTTCGTCCGCCGGCACGTGCTGCCCAAGGGCGAGCTCGGGGAAGACCCCAAGGCGGGCACCGACAGCAAGACCGCGCTGCTGCACTGGTGCCAGCACCACAAGCTCGGCCAGCCGCGCTACGAGCTGGTCGAGACCAACGGCCTGCAGCACGAGCAGGAATTCGTGGTCGCCGCCAAGGTCGTCGACGGCCGCAGCGCTGCGGGCCGCGCGCGCACCAAGCGCGCCGCCGAGAAACTCGCCGCAGCGGCGTTGCTGTCGACGCTTCGCGGCGATTGAGCGCCGAGAATCGCGCGGAACGTTGGCCCCCCGCGGTTGCGCCATCGGACGGTAGGGACGTCCCTTAGCCGATTCGCTCGCCGGCAAGCGGATGGTCCGCGCACGCAACGCCTTGCGCGCGCGGCGCACGCTCGGCGCCGGCGCCGAATGCGCCACACCGTGGAGGCTGTGGAGACGCATCGGTCGCAGTTCGTAGCGGGTAAGTCCTCATCATTCGGTCCGAAGCGCACGCCGACCTTCCCTTTGCGCACAGCAGCGCGCCTGTCCGGCAAGAAACGAGACAACCTGGGGAAGCGTGGTTTCCGGCGCCGTTCGACGCCGACACGCGACCCGCCGCAAGGCGGACCCCGGACCTCGTGGAAGCGGGCGGAGACCCCACGAACGAGGTGCAGGGATGGGACAGCGACACCACGGCTCGCAGCGCATGGCTGCAGTCACGACCCGCTTGGGCGCCGCGCTGGCGATCACGGCGATCCCCGCGATGGCGCAGGCCCTGCATCCGTTCGCGGCCCCGACCGCGACCAATGCCTTCTCGCTCGGCGGCGTCGCCGGCGTGCTGGACTACAACCGCGACGGCAGCCCGGACCTCGTGATGCCGAGCGTGTTCTTTGGCACGCTGCTGACCGCCCTCGACGAGAACGGCAAGGCGCTGGCGACCAATGTCGGCGGCCCTGGCCACGTGGTGCCCGGCAGCGCGAGCCTGCCGACCGCGCTGGCGATGGCCGGCGGCGACGTCGACGGCGATGGCCGCGACGACCTCGTCTCGGTGACCTCGGTCGGCACCGTGCACCTGCACCGCAATCTCGGCTCGACGCGCCTGGGCGCAGCGAACATGGCGCCGGACGTCGTCATCGACAACTTCAGCGCGCTGTTCCCGATCAGCCCGCCGATGGTCGGCTACTGGTTCCCGGTCATCCAGGTCGTCGACTTCGACCAGGACGGCCACAAGGACGTCGTGCTCGGCGGCGGCCGCATCGACCGCTGGACCGGCTCGACGATGCCGGGCTTCGTCGCCTTCTATCGCAATGCCGGCAATGGCACGTTCACGACCTTCCGCCAGCCGGTGTCGGGCGACGTCGTCGACCTCGAGGTCGCCGACCTCGACGGCAACGGCACGCCGGATCGCCTCGTCGCCCTGACCGAGACGGGCGCCGTCGGCGCCTTCATGCAGGAGCTCGTGCACTTCGCCTTCAACGGCGGCCAGCTCGTCCAGACCCATGCCGCGCAGAACGTCAGCCCTGGCCGCTTCACGGCGCTGGCGGTCGCCAACGTCGTCGGCGGTCCGGAGTCCGACTACGTGCTGACGCAGACGACGGCGACCGTCGGCTCGCTGCTGGCTGCGACGGTCTGGTACGAAGGCGACGGCGCTGGCAACGCGCTGACCTGGAGCTGGGGCAACTTCGTGTTGCCGCCCAATCCGACCACGCTGCAGGAGTACTGCGTCGCGGTCGAAGCGGTCGACTGGAACCGCGACGGCCACGTCGATCTCGCCGTGCTGCGCGGCTTCGTGCAACCGTCGAACACGATGTCGAGCGTGCAGCCGACCTTCCACGACAGCGAGTTGCTCGTCGCCATGGGCCCGAACCTGCCGTACGCGACCTTCCAGTCGATCGCGCTGCCGGGCGCGCACAGCTGGTCGTCGATCTACAACCAGCTCTTCCCGCTGCTGCCGCTGTTCGCCGCGCCTGGCTTCTTGCAGCAGATCGACCTGCGCCAGGACGGCAGCATGGACCTCGTCGTGCTCGGCATGCGCAGCGCCGGCGGCACGGCCGCGCAGACGTGCATCGCGACGTTGATCAACACGACGCCGGGCCAGCTCGGCGACGCGCGCATGGCGAAGGTCGGCGAGCCGAGCGGCGGCCTGCCGACGCGCAAGGCGCGATTGGGCTTCGACGGCGGTCGGCCGAAGCCGGCCAATCCCGGCTTCACCTGCACGCTGCAGAACGTCCAGGCCGGCTGCCTGTGCGGGCTGTCGTGGGGCCCGATCGGCTACGAGCAGTTGTTCGTGGCGTTCGGCTTCGACGTGCACATGGTCCCGGTCGAGTACAGCGCCGCAGCGGTGGCCGCTGGCAGCGGCGCCAACGACGGGTTCCTCGCGGTCGCGCTGCCGATCCCGAACCTGACGGCGCTGATCGGCGACGCCGGGTACTTCCAGTTCTGCTACTTCGACCACGTGTCGGGCACGTTCGGCGCCACGCACGCGACCGGACTTTCGATCGGCAACTGACGCCGACCCGCGCGCGCGACGCGACCTGGGGCGATGGGGCGGCGGTGGCTCGTCGGGCGTGCCGGTCGCCGTTGCGGCGCGTGCGGTGTCGGGCTGGCAGACGCGCCGACGCGCCTCTGCCGTCTGCGCTTCCCGACCACCTCGCATGGCTCCACCGCTCCCCTGGCGCTCTGCGCCCAAGTGGGCAGCAAGTGGCGCGCGTCGGCAGGCGTTGCATGGGCAAGGAGCGAACGAGACCGCGACGCGCTGGTCGCCGTGTGACACGGAGTCCCCGGCGGGACTAGCTGCTCGCGGTCGCCGTGCTCCGCATGCCCCCTGGAGGATGCCGTGAAGACCCTGCTCTCTCTCGCGTTCGTCGTCGCCGCTCCGCTCGCCGTCCCGCACGGCGATGCGTCGCTCGCCGTGACGCTCGTGCCGGGCGCCGTCGAGTTCTCGGTCGAGGGCCCCTCGACCCCGTACGTCGCGGCCGTGCTGCTGTCGCTGTCGCCGGACCTCGTGCACTACCTCGTCGACCTGCCGCCGCTGCTCGCCGACCACGTCATCGCGGACGCGGGCTTCGTCGAGGAGGGCAGTTACTCCGTGTCGCTGCGGGACACGCTGCTGCCGCCGGGCATCATGATCCGGGCGCAGGGCGTGACCTTCGATGGCGCCGCCTTCCGCGCCTCGGCGGTCGAAGCCTTCGTGCTCGACGCCAGCGGCGAAGGCTGATGCGCCGACGGCATCGGATGGTGGGAAACCGCCGTCGTCGCCGCGGCTAGGGACGAAGTACAGTTCATGGACGCGCCGCGTGGCGGCGCCTCCGACCTCCCCGTGACTGCCCCCTTCGCCAACCGCCGCGCGCTCGGCGCGCTGCTCGCCTGCGCCGTGGCCACTGCCTGCGGTGGCGGCGGCAGCGCGGCGCCGTCCGTGCAGCCACAGGATCCGGCCATCGCGTCCGCGACCATCGGGCCGGAGGGTGGCGATGTCGTGTTCGCCGACGGCCCGCACGCCGGCATCGGTCTGTCGATCCCGGCCGGCGCGCTCACTGCGGCGACGCCGATCGTGCTGCGCGCCGAAGCGCCGTCCGACGCGATCCTCGGCCTGTTCCCGGTCTTCCGCGTCGAGCCGCGCGGCCTGCCGCTGCTCGCGCCCGCGAGCCTCATCGTGCGCGCCGCGCCGCAGCTGGCCCAAGCCGGCGGCGGACTGTCCGCGACCTGCTTGCTGCAGCCGCGCGCCGCCGACGCGTGGCAGCCATTGGCGACGACGGTCGTCGACAGCGGCGCGCGCACCGTCGCGGCCTCGACGACGTGGCTCGGCGACTTCGCCGCGCTCAATGCGTCGCTGCACCGCCTGTTCACGCAGCCGTTCGCGCTGCTCGATCCGGCGACGCCGACGCGCGCCGAGACGATCGCCGGCGGCGACGCGGTGTTCGCGGCCGGCTCCGTCGCGCTGACCGTCGGCCGCGGCAGCCTCGCGTCGTTCTGGAACTCGCCGGCAGCGGCCAACGTGATCGTGCTGCCGGGCCTCTTCGGCTCGCCGGTCGACTACCTCGGCAGCGCCGACCTCGTCGCCGCGCTGCCGGCGTCCGTGCAGAACGTCGTCGTGCTGTCGTACCCGTCGGGCCGCGGCGTCGCCGCCACGGCGAACGCGCTCTACGACCTGATCGCCGCGCGCCGGCAGGAAGGCTTCGGCTGCGTCATCGTCGGCCACAGCATGGGCGGGCTCGTCGGCCGCTACCTCGTCGAGCAATCGCACACCGACGCGCTGCGCGCCGGTTGGCAGGCGGGCGCTTCGACGCTGGCCGGCGTGGTCGCGCAGCTCGTGCTGCTCGGCGTGCCCAACGCCGGCTGCGACATCGGCGAGCAGCTCGTCGCGACGATGGTGGCGACGTCGCCGGCGGCAGAGCGGCCGAAGGTCCAGGCGGCGCTCGACCTCAGCTACCGCAGCGACGCGATCACCGCGCGCATGAACGCGCTCTACGTCGACAACGCCACGCGCTACCACGTCGTCTACGGCGACCTCGGCGGCGGCGACAGCGTGGTCACGGTGGCCAGCGCGCTGGCGCTGCCGCTCGGCCCGGGCGAGTCGGCGACGGCGTTCCCGGCCTTCCACGATGGGCTGCACACGCTGGCTGGTGTGAATGGCGTCGCCGCGCACGTCGGCGCGCTGCTGCAGACGCCGTGACGGCGGCGCGCCGGGCCTGACGGCGCACGCGCGACGCCGAGCCGGTCACCGGATCCATGGCGTGCGCTCCGGCCGACGCTCCGGCCGCGACGC
>JBEITC010000212.1:0-6679 GCA_040375075.1 Planctomycetota bacterium
CCTCAACGAGGAGATCGACCAAGCGGCGCCGGATGCGCAGAGCTGGCAGCGGCGCCAGATGCTGTCGGGCCGCACGGTTGCAGTCGGCGCCGACGGCTATGCGCGCTTTCCGCACGTGCCGCTCGGCAAGCGTTGGGCCGTCAGCTCCAACGCGGCCGGCGGCATCAAGGACGTGGTCGCAGGGCCGACGGCCCCCGGCCAGGAGGTCGCGGTCGTGCTGACGCCCGGTCCGGCGCGCTGCGTCGTGCGCGGCCGGGCGCTCGCGACCGCGGATGCGCCACTGCGCCGCATGGAACTGCGCGTGCAGACGCAATGGGCCAAGGACGCCGCCCAGGTCGCGGTCACCACCGACGACGACGGCCGCTTCGTCGCCAGCCTGCGCGCCCATCGCGACGCGACGGCGACGGCGACGCTCGTGATCACAACGGCATCCAGCGATGCGCCGCCGCAGCGGATCGAGCTGCGCGACCGCCGGATCAGCGCCGGCATGATCGACCTCGGCGACCTCGTGCTCGCCGAGTGGCCGGCGCTGGTCCGCGGCCGCCTGACGCGCGACGGCGCGCCGTGCGCCGGCCCCTGCGGCTTCGAGATCACCCGCGAAGAGCAATCGCCCGGTAAGCCAGCGCGTTGGCGCCCGCTCTTCCAAGTCGTCAGCCACATCGCGGCGGACGGCAGCTTCTCCGTCCACGGCGACGCCGCACCCGCCGCGTACCGGCTTCGCGCCAAGGCGCCGGACGGTGCCCAGTCCGAGCAGGTGGACTTCCAGCCGGGCGCCAGCAACCTCGCGGTCGACCTCGTGGCGCGCCATCCGCTCGCGGCGAGCGCGCTGCTGCCCGCTGGCGCCCGCGGCGAGTTCGTCGCCTTCGACCTCGTCGCCGTGGCGCCGCCGCAGGTGGACCAGGCGGGGGCTCCCAAGATCTGGCGCATCACGCCGGATGGCCAACCAGCGCCGCACGTCGACGTGCGCTGGCAGCAGCTGCCCGCAGGCCGTTACGAGCTGCGCGTCCTGGTCGACATGCAGCCGACGCCGCTCGTGGTGATCCCCGATGTCGTCGTGCCCGCCTCGACCGGCGGCGACCCGCGGCTGCGCGAGATCGACCTGCGCGCGTTGCTGCGCGTGGTGACGGTCGCGCTGCAACGCGCCGATGGCGCGCGCGTTGCCGACCCGAACGGCTTGCTCGCCCCCACCGCGACGCCGGCGACCGGCGCGTTGCGCGGCCAGCCGATCTGGGCCGTGGAGAGTGCGTATCTGCTGCCGGCGGGACCGTACGACCTGACGGCGTACGTGCAGGGTTTCCGCCCGCATGCACTGCGCGGTGACACCGATCGCGTCGAGGCGCGGCTCGAGCCCTGGCCGGTGGTCGAACTGCGCTTCGGCGACGCGCCGGCGCTGCCCGAAGGCGTCTCGCTGCACGCGCGCCTCGTGCCCGCCGCACCGCCAAGTCCGGCGCGCTGGGTGACGATGTGGGGCACAGGCCTGCTCGACGACTTGGCGCGCGGGTCGCAGGATTGGCGCCGCGTGCGCGACGGCGTCGCGCGCGTGCCGGTCGGCGACGGCGTCCATCGCCTCGAAGTGAAGCTGCAACGCGTCGGCACCGGCGAGACGCGCGTCGTCGACGGCACGTTCGTGGAGGGCGGCAGTGGCGCCGCGCCGGTCGCCGACGTCGCACCGGCGACGCTGGCGTGGACCGGCACGCCGGTCGCGGTCACCGCGCCGGCGGCGGCATGGCAGGCCGCGCTTGCAGCGCTGGCCAAGCCGGCGACGCCGGCGGGCGCCGGTTCGGGCAAGTAGCGGACGGAACCGGGCGGTCGGCGTCTGGATACCCCGCTTCGCGCCGGCTGCGGCAAGGAACGAACGTCCCGCCCAAGACACCCGGCGCACCCACCCGAGGCAGCGGTTCGCCCGGTCGCCCGGCCACGGCCGCCGCCATCGCGCGCGCTGCGCCGCGGCGCATCGCACGCCACCCACCACGCCGCGAACCATCGCCGCCGCCACTCGTTACCATGCGCGCCGTGTCCAAGCCTCCCCGGTCACAGACGGCGCTGCTGGCAGCGCTGGTGTTCGTGCTCCTCGCGGTCGTCGGCATCGCCGCGATGCAGGGCAGCGGTGGTCCCGCGCTCGCCGGCCCCGACGACGACGGCGCCGGCTCGCGCGCGGGCGACGCCAACCTCGCCGACGGTTCGTTCCGCCGCGGCGACGCCGACGGTCCGGCCGAGGCGTCCGCAGCGACCAACCCAGGTGGCGGCGAACGCGCGGCCGCGCTCGGCGACGACATGGGCTCGGGCAGGCCGCTGCCCGAGGACGCGCGTTGGATCGAGCTGCTGGTCGTCGACAAGGCGACCGGCGCGCCGCAGCCCGACGCGATCGTGCACTGGTACGACGAGAGCGCGCACGAGTTCGTCAACGAGTCCGCCGGCGACGACGACGGCTGGGACGAAGCGACGGAGGCGCTGTTCCAGTTCGGCGATCGCGTCGCCGGCAAGGCCGGCTGGCGCATGCGCGCCGACGCCGACGGCAAGGCGCGCGTGACGCTGGGCAAGCAATGGACCAACGTCGTGGTCACGCACGGCGCGCTCTACGGCGAGCTGACGCTGCGCGACAACTCCGTGCCGCCCGCCGGCGGCTACCGCGTGGAGCTGGCGCCGGACCGCAGCGTCCGCGTGCGCGTGCGCGACGATCGCGGCGAGCCGTGCGCCGACGTGCCGATCGGCCTCATCGCGCTCGATGGCGACGACGCGGACGACGTGCTGATGCAACTCGGCGCGCTCGCCCACACCGACGCGCAGGGCCTCGCGACATTGCCGCACCTGCAGACGAAGTGCTCGATCGACCCCGAGGACACGATGGGCTTCCGCTACGGGCGATTCGGCTGGCGCCGCGACGCCAACGCGCCGCCGCCGAAGCCGACGTGGCGCGTGCGCGCGCTGGCGCTCGGCAGCCGCGATCCGGGCGTCGCCTTCGACGTCGCCGCGCCGCCGTCGGAGCCGCTGGAGCTGCGGCTGCCGCCGACCGGCACGATGCGCGTGCGCGCCGAGGTCGCCGGCAAGCCGGTGGCGAGCTTCGAGCGCGCCTACGCGCACCGCGACGACGACCACGATGGCTCGCACGAACTCGACGTCGGCAAGATGGCGAAGGCCGACGCCGACGGCTGGGCGCGCTTCCCGCTGGTCGCGCTCGGCGTGCGCTACTCCCTGCACAGCGACGCGGACGGCGGCATGCAGGCCGAGTGCGTCGGCCCGACCGCGCCGGGCCAGGAAGTCGACGTCCTGCTGCGGCCGCCGACCGACGCGGTGATCCTGTCGGGCCGGCTGCTGACGCCGGATCGCCAGCCGGCGCGCAGCACGCGGCTTTCGGTGCGCGCGGTCGGCGAGGACCTGTGGATGCACGAGACGGCGAAGACCGACGCCGACGGCCGCTTCACGGTCAACCTCGGCAGCGTCGAGGAGCCGAAGATCGCGCAGAAGCTGTGGCTCGACACGATCGTCAAGGACGCGATGCCGCAGCGCGGCGAGATCGCCGGCCGCGCGCTGCGCAACGGCCGCGAGGAGGTCGGCGACGTCGTGCTCGGCGACGCGCCGCTGCTGGTCGCCGGCGTGATGAACGCGCAGGGCAAGCCGTTCGCGGGCGAGGCCAACCTCGTCGTCGAGCGCCGGATGCCGCCGCGCGAGGGCCAACGCGAAGGCGAGTGGCACTGGATCGACGGCCAGTACGCGCACAAGGGCAAGGACGGGCGCTTCGCCGTGCGCGGCGTGCAGGAGCCGGGCGAGCACCGACTCCGCGTGCATTGCGAGAGCGCCCTGCCGGTGGAGCCGATCCCGTTCCGCCTTGGCGCCGACGACCTGAAGATCGAGCTGCAGGCGGGCGGACGGCTCGCGGCGAGCGCGCTGCTGCCGCCGAAGACGCCGACCCAACAGCTGCGTTTCACGCTCGTGCCGAGCAAGCCGCCGGCGGTGAAGGATCCGACCGATCCGGACCACCGGCGATCGTCGCTGACCGCCGGCATCGACCTCGATGCGCAAGGCCGCGCCGACGTGCGCTGGGACACGCTGCCGCCCGACACCTACACGCTGCGCGTCGAGCTGTGGACGCAGGGGCGCGAACTGCTGGCGATCCCCGACGTGGTCGTGCCGCCGCCGGCGACGCCGGACCCGCGGCTCGTCGACATCGACCTGCGCGCGTCGCTGCGCGTCGTCGAGCTCGCGGTGCGCGGCGCCGACGGCAAGGAACTGGACGAGTGCTACGGCGCGGCGTTCGTGACCGGAGCCGGCGCGTGGCGCGGCGAGTCCTTCTGGGAGGACACCTCGGAGCTGCTGCTCGCACCCGGCCCGTACGAGCTGATCGTGTGCGTGAACGGCTTCCGGCCGCTGCCGGTGCGCGGCGACGGCGCGCGCGTCGAGGCCCGCGTCGAAGCGTGGCCGACGGTCACGGTGCGCATGGCCGGCGTGCCGAAGCTGCCGGAGAAGGCGTCGGTGCGCGTCTGGCTCACCGGCCCGAATCAGCCGGAGGCGAAGTACGAGACGCCGTGGAGCCGCGGCGACCGCAACGAGTACATGCAGCCGAACGGCGGCCATGTCTTCGTCGAGAACGGCGTCGCCAACGTGCCGATCGGCGACGGCCCGCACACGCTGCACGTCGGCCTGTTCAACGACGAAGGCGGCGGCGAGATCACGCTGGCGCAGCCGGTGACCGTGCTACCGAGCCAGACCGAGGTCGGTGTCACCGCTCCGGAAGCCGCCTGGCAGCAGGCCATCGCCGCGCTGCCGAAGATGGACGGCTCGCCGGTGCAGCAGATCTCGCCGCGCTGACGGCGGCGCGCAGGGCGCGGCGCTGCCGGACCGGCGCTGCGCCGCAGCCGACCCCGGCGCGGCGGCGCGGCACGGTGGCGGGGCGGCACGGTGGCGGGGCACCGCGCCAGCCCGCGCTCGCCGTGACTTCCTTCGCTGGCCGCCCCCCATGGCTTGCGCCATCCGCCTCCGCGTCCCACCATGGCCGACCTCCCGTGAGCGACGCGCCGATCAAGAAGGTCTGGATCGAAGCCGGCTGCATCTCGTGCAAGCTGTGCCAGGACATCGTGCCCCAGGTCTTCCTGGTCGACGACGACAAGGACTGCGTCGTCCAGCCGGACGCGGCAAAGCACTTCGGCAGCAAGGCCGAGGACATCGAGCAGGCCAAGCGCGACTGCCCGGTCGAGGTCATCCAGGTCGAGCATGGCTGATGGCCGTGGGGCTGGCGGCCAGGGGGCTGGCGGCCAGGGGGCTGGCGGCCAGGGGGCTGGCGGCCAGACGCCGACACCGTGGTGGCGCGCCCTCGGCCGGCGCTTCACGGCGCTCGAGCACGAACTGGAGACCAGCCTGCGTCCGTGGCTGTGGCTGACCGGCATCGTGTTCGTCGGCTGGCTCACGCTCGTGATCGCCTCGATGCCCGACTGGGGCGGCGACCCGTTCAACGACCGTGCCTTCGACGCGGCCGCGTGGCGCGCGGCCGACGGCGGCGCGCGCGACTGCCCGCGCGGCGAGATGATCACGAGCCTCGCGGCGGGCGAGCTGCGCGCCGGCCGCCCGCGCGCCGAGCTGATCGCGCTGCTCGGTCCGCCCGACGAGCACGACGCCCCGCGCTGGTGCAGCTGGCGCATCGGCTGGTGGAGCGGCCTGCGCGTCGATCAGGACGCGCTGGAGCTGCACTTCGATCCCGACGGCCAGCTCTCGCACTGGGCGCGCGCGCAGCGGTAGCGCGCGGCCCCTACTGCATCACGCTGACGTTGAAGTACTTCGCCGCCGGGTGGTGGCAGATGATCGCCGAGGTGCTCTGCTCGGGCACGAGCTGGAACTCCTCGCTCAGCGCCACGCCGATGCGCGAGGCCTCGAGCAGCGGCAGCAGCCGCGACTGGTCCTCGATGTTCGGGCAGGCCGGGTAGCCGAACGAGTAGCGGCTGCCCTGGTACTTCTGCTTGAACAGGTCCTCGATCGCCGGCGCGTCCTCGGCGGCGATGCCGATCTGCTGGCGCATGCGCTTGTGCCAGTACTCGGCGAGCGCCTCGGCGCCCTCGACCGAGAGGCCGTGGAAGTGCAGGTAGTCGTCGTAGCGGTTCTCGCGGAACAGGCGCTCGCTCTCGTGCGTCGCGACCTGCCCCATCGTCACCAGCGAGAAGCCGACGACGTCGAGTTCGCCGCTGTCCTTGCGGCGGAAGAAGTCGGACAGGCACAGCCGGCGGCCGGCGGGCTGGCGCGGGAAGTCGAAGCGGCAGATCTCGGTCTTGCGGTCGCGCCAGTCGAGCACGACGAGCGAGTTGCGCTCGCTGTAGCACGGCCACCAGCCGTAGACGACGCGCGGCTCGAGGGTCTTGTCGGCCTTGACCTGCTTGACCAGCTCCTTGAGGCGCGGCTCGAGGGTCTGATGCACGAAGCGCTGGTAGTCCTCGTCGCTGCGCTTGCCCTGCTTGTACTGCCACTGCAGGCGGAACAACGCCTTCTTGTTCACGTACTGCATCACCGTGCCGAGGTCGAGCTCGGCCGGCGTGACGACCGCCGGGCCCCAGAACGGCGGCGTCGGCACGACGGGCGCCGGCGTCACGCCGCTGTCGGCGTACTGCGTGAAGGCGTTGGCGAGCAACTCCTCCTTCTGCGCGCGCGTCATGCGGCGATGGCTGTGCACGCGCCGCGCGTCGTCGCCGCCGGCGCC
>JBEITC010000203.1:0-6877 GCA_040375075.1 Planctomycetota bacterium
CGCGGGCGCGCTCGCGCAGGTCGGCGCGCTCGCCGTGGCGCACGCTCGTCAGGTCGAGCAGCCGCGGGGCGTCGTCGGGACCGACCAGCATGTTGCCGGGGTGCAGGTCGTCGAGTCGGACGCCCGCGTCGTGCAGGCGGCGCAGCAGCGCGCCGGCGCCGTGCCGCGCCGTCGGCGAGGCGGTGGCGAAGTCGAACGGCACGCCGGCCGCCGTGCGCGTGACGACGAAGCTGCGCAGCCGTCCCTCCTCGCTCGCGAAGCCGTGCGCGAGCGCTTCGACGACCGGCAGGCCGAGTTCGGCGGCGGCGCGCAGATGGCTGTGTTCGGCGCGGCCGCGGTCGCGCCGCACGAAGTCGCGCACGCGGTCGGCGAGCGTGTCAGGGCGGAAGACCTTGACGTGCACCGGCACGCCGTCGAGCGCGCCGCGGAAGACGCTGCGCACCGTGCGCTGCTTGATGCGTTCGAAGCCGGCTGCCGGCCACGCGTCGAGGTCGCGGGCCAGGAGGTCAGCGAGACCGCCGGCGACCCATGGGGCGCAGGCAGCCGTCGCGCGGCCGCAGACGAGCGGCACGGTTTGCGGCGACGGGCCGTTGCCCGGGGGAGGCGGATGCGGAACCATGGAGCGACGCGATGTGGAAGCTGCACCGATACTACCTGAAGGAAGTGCTGGTCTCCGCCAGCATCACCTTCCTGGTGCTCTTCGCCGTGATCCTGGTCAGCCTGGTCTACCGCGGCATCCAGCGCTCCCAGGGCGGTGACGCGCTCGACGCGCTCAAGATCACGCTGTTCTGGGCGCTCGACTCGTTCCCGCACCTGCTGACGATCTCGTTCCTGATCGCCACGGTGATGACGTTCACCCGCGCCGCGCAGGACCGCGAACTGGTCGCCATCCGCGCCGCCGGCATCTCGCCGTTCGTGCCGATGTCGTCGGCGCTGCTGGTGGGGCTCGGCCTCACGGCGCTCGGCTCGGTGGCGATGCACTACGCGATCCCCGAGGTGCACTTCCGCAAGTACCGCGTCATCGCCGGCGTCGTGCGCAGCGTCTTCATGAGCATGCAGCTCGGCAGCGACCGCATCGTGCTGCCCGGCGGCTACGTGCTGACGTACCGCGAGCACGACGGCGCCGAGTTCCGCGACTGCACGATCTACTGCAAGAAGCCGGTCGCCGGCTTCGAGTCGCCGATCCTGTTCGTCGACCGGGTGCAGCTGCCCGAGATCGACGAGTCGACGACCGAGATCGTCATCGCGCTCGACGGCATCCGCGACCCGATCGGCACCAGCGGCACCCCCGGCCGCATGCAGATCGGCATCCCGAGCGACTTCGCCGGCAGCGAGTCCCGTGACGAGCGCGACGACGACCTGCGCAGCGACCAGCTGCTGGGCGAGGTGCTGCGCGGCGTCCATCCGGCGCCGGACGGCGCCCTGTACACGTTGTTCCGGCGGTGCTGCTTCTCCCTGATGCCGGCGCTCCTGGCGCCGATCGGCTACTGCATCGCGGAGTTCGCGCGCGATCGCGGGCGCGTGTTCGCGCTGGTCCTCTCGCTCGCGCCGTTGTCGCTCTTCTACCTCGGCGAGGTGCTCGGCGCGCGGCTGCTGTTGTCGACGCGGTCGCCCTGGTGCGGCTGGCTGCCGGCGGCGCTGCTGGTCGCGTTCGGCTTGCCGCTGTGCTGGAGGCAGCTGCGCCGATGACCGGCCTCGACCGCTACGTCGGCCGCATCGCGCTCGGCGCCTTCGCCGCGGCGTTGACGTTCTTCCTGTTCCTGTCGGTGCTGGTGGACCTGCTTGGCAACGTCTCGCGCTACGCCGACCGCGCCTTCAAGGCCGGCCTGAGCGGCTTCGACCTCGCGATCTACCTCGTCGGCTACTACGCCAAGCTGATGCCGGTGCTGGTCACGACCGTGGCGCCGTTCGCGGTGGCGATCGCCGGCATGTTCGCGGTCGCGCGCCTGCAGCAGGCGAACGAAGTGGTGCCGATGCTGTTCACCGGCCGCAGCGTGCAGCGCATCCTGCGCCCGATGCTGACGCTCGCGGTCGTCGTCGGGCTCGGCATGGCGGCGTGCTGGCAGTGGGTCGTGCCCGGCGTCGGCGCGGAGCTGGCGACGGCAGAGACGTTCCTGCGCGAGAGCCGCACGGTGCACAAGAACCTCGTGCACGAGCTGCGCGACGAGGGCCGCAGCCTGCAGGCGCTCGAGTTCGACCCGGTCGCCAACTCGCTGGTCGACGTGCGCATGATCGAGCGCGGGCCGCACGGCGCCGACGTGACGCTGACGCGCGCCGTGCGCGCCGCGTGGGACGTCGACCGCGGCGACTGGCGGCTGGAGGGCGGGCGGATCGAGCGCACGCGCCGCAGCGATCCGGCGGAGTGGCTCGGTCGCCCCGACCTGACGCCCGACGTGCTGGTGGCGCAGAGCCGCGACACGATCGACCCGGAGATGCTCTCGTACACGGACCTGCAGGCGCTGCTGCGTGCGCGCCCCAACCGGGCCGACGTGCGGCTGGCGTTCCATCGCCACGTCACCTGGCTGCTGGCCTGCGTCCTGCTGCTGCTGCTCGTGCTGCCGCTCGCGGTGCACTTCGAGCGCGGCAGCCGCACCGGCCGCGTGCTCGGCGCGATCGGCCTGTGCGCCGCCTACATGCTGTTCGACCTGACCTGCCAGAGCCTCGGCAAGCGTGGGCTCGTCAATCCGGTGGTGATCGCCTGGGCGCCGCCGATCCTGTTCGGCTCGCTCGGCGCGGTGCTGTTCGGGAGTTCGCGCACGTGAGCGCCGCACAGCAGGAGCCGCCGCGCCGGCTGCCGGGATGGATCGTGCTGCTGTTCCTCGTCGCGATGGTCGCGGCGCTGGGCCTCGCGATCCGTCTCAACGTGCAGTGAGCGCGCCGTGACGGCCGGCCTCACACGAGGTCGGAGTCGCCGAGCGTGTGGTACCACTGCTCCTTGTAGAACGCCGTCTCGTGCACGTCGAACGGGATGACGACCTGGAAGTAGATCGTGCCGTAGACCAGGAAGCCCAGGCGCTGGAAGCCGAGGAAGCGCGGGTCGCGGTGCTGGAACAGCGTCACCAGCGCGTTGGCCCGCAGCGCGTTGGCGCGCTGCTCGGCGGCGGCGACGAGCGCGACGGTCGCGTCGGCGTCGTCGGCCGGCGCGAGCCAGTCGACGAGGAAGCAGGTGTTGGGCATCACGAAGTCGCGCAGCGCCAGGACCATGACGCCGCGCAGCCGGCCGCCGTCGGTCTCGCGGCACTCGTACAGTTCGTAGGTCGCGTCGTGCGCGTCGGCGTAGCGCCAGTTCATGCAGCGCGCGTCGCGGACGGCGGCGAGCTGGGTCGTCTTCGCGAACTCCGCCCACAGCGCGTCCAGGTCGTCGTGGAAGCGGTCGACCTTGCGCACGACGAGGCCGGCCGGCGCGGCGCGCGGCGGCAGGCCGCCCGCCGGCAGCTCGCGGAACAGGAAGTCCCAGTCGCGCACCATCTCGTAGCGCAGGTACTTCTGGCCGATGCGCCACGTGGCGATCGGCCAGCCGTGGTGGAACGAGTTCTGCTTCGCGCCCTTGCCGCCCCAGAGCTCGTAGTGCGCGAGCGCGAGGTTGACGAACAGGCCGGGGCGCGGGCCGGCGCGGCGGTGCTCCGGCAGGACCCACAGGTCGACGCACTGGCCGACGATGCGCGGCTTGCCCTCGATCAGGAACGGGGCAGGCAGCGTCACGTACGCGCCGACGATGCCGTCCTGCTCGTGGTCGGCGAGCATGATGTGCACCTCGCCGGTCGGGTTGTCGCGGAACTTCCACAGCCAGTGCGCCATGTCGCGCGCGGGGAAGATCCGGTTGTGTCCGGCGAGGACGCCGACCTCGTCGCCGGGGCGATAGGGGCGGATCGTGATGCCGTCGCTCATGCGCCGGAGCCTATCGGCAGCCGGCTGGCCCGGGCTACTTGCGCTTGCTGCGTTCCTGCCAGGCTTGCAGCAGTTCGAGCGCCTGCCGCGGCGTGAGGTCGTCGAGGTCGAGCGCGCGCAGTTCCTCGACGATCGGGTCGGGCGGCGGCGCGAACAGCTCCTTCTGCTTCATGCCCGGACGCTGGCTGTCGCGCGCCGCGACGAGCGCTTCGCGCGACTTGCCGCCTTGCTCGTCGAGCTTCTGCAGCACGTCCTTGGCGCGCTCGATCACGCCCTTGGGCACGCCGGCGAGGCGCGCGACGTGCAGGCCGTAGCTGCGGTCGGTGCCGCCTTGTTCGATGCGGTGAAGGAAGGCGATCTCGTCGCCCCATTCGCGCACGGCGACGCGGCAGTTGACGATGCCGCGGCCGGGGCCGGCGAGGTCGGTCAGCTGGTGGTAGTGGGTGGCGAACAGCGCGCGGCAGCGGACGCGGTCGTGCAGGTCCTCGGCGATCGCCCAGGCCAACGACATGCCGTCGTACGTGCTGGTGCCGCGGCCGACCTCGTCGAGCACGACGAGGCTGCGCGCCGTGGCGTTGTGCAGGATGTTGGCCGTCTCGGTCATCTCGACCATGAAGGTCGACGAACCGCGGCTGATGTCGTCGGCGCCGCCGACGCGCGTGAACACGCGGTCGACGACGCCGATGCGCGCGGCCTTCGCCGGCACGTAGCCGCCGATCTGCGCCAGCACGACGATCAGCGCGTTCTGGCGGATCCACGTCGACTTGCCGGCCATGTTCGGGCCGGTCAGCAGCACGAGCCTCCGGCCGGGCGGCTCGAGGTCGGTGTCGTTGGGCACGAAGGAGCCGGCGGCGTGCGTCGCCTCGATGACCGGGTGACGGCCGTCCTCGATGCGCAGCGCCGTCGAGTCGTCGACGACCGGACGGCAGTAGTGGCGGTCGCGCGCCACGGTGGCGAGCGATTGCAGGCAGTCGAGCTCGGCCACCGCGCGGGCGGTCGCGTGCAGCGAGGCGATCGCCGCAGCGACGTGCTCGCGCAGCGCCTGGAACAGCTCGTACTCGAGCGCCTTGCCGTTCTCCTCGGCCTTCAGCGCCTTGCTCTCGAACGCGCGCAACTCGTCGGTGACGTAGCGCTCGGCGTTCTTCGTCGTCTGCTTGCGCTGGAACTCCGGCGGCAGCGCGACGTCCCGGTGCGTGTGCGTGACCTCGATGAAGAAGCCGAAGACGCGATTGAAGCCGACCTTCAGGCTGCCGATGCCGGTGCGCTCGACCAGCTGCGCCTGGTAGCGCGCGAGCCACTCGCCGCTGTCGCGCGCGAGCGTGCGCAACTCGTCGAGCCCGGCGTCGAAGCCCGCGCGGATGAGGCCGCCGTCCTTGACGGCGAGCGGCGGCTCGTCGACCAGCGTCGCGCCGATGCGCTGCGCGAGCTCGGGCAACGGATCGATGCGCTGGCCGAGGTCGCGCAGCAGTCCGCTGTGGCACTCGCGCAGGCGGTCGCGCACGGCGGGCAGGCGGTCGAGGCTCCCGCGCAGGCCGACGACGTCGCGGGCGTTGGCGCGCCCGAACGCGGCGCGCGACGACAGGCGCTCGAGGTCGAGCACGGCGGCGAGCTGGCCGGCGACGAGGCGGAGCAGCTCCGGGTCGCCGTGCAGTTCGGCGACGGCGTCCTGGCGCCGTTGGATCGCCGCGAGGTCGGCGAGCGGGGCCAGCAACCAGCTGCGCAGCTGGCGCGCGCCCATCGGCGTCGCCGTGCGGTCGACGATCGCCAGCAGCGTCGTGCCCTCCGCGTCGCGCATCGTCTGCACGAGCTCCAGGCTCTGGCGGGTGGTGCGGTCGAGCCGCATGAACGCGCCGTCGTGCCAGACCTCGAGGCCGCGCAGGTGCGGCAGCGCGCACAGCTGCGTTTCCTGCAGGTAGCCGACCAGCGCGCCGGCGGCGCCGACGGCGAGCGGCATGTCCTGCACGCCGAAGCCCGCCAGCGTCGAGACGCGGAAGAACTGGTGCAGCAGGCGCGTCGCCGTCTCGACGCCGAAGTCGTACGGAGCGCGGAACGTCGTCGGCGTGCCATCCGACGGCAGCCAGGGCCGCGGCTGGCCCCGCTGTTCCTCGGCCAGCAGCAGTTCGCTCGGCTCGATCCGCGCCAGCTCGTCGGCGAGATGGTCCGGCGCGCACTCGTGCACGCGGAAGGCGCCGGTCGACAGCTCGACCCACGCGAGGCCGACGCGGTCGCGGCCGAAGGCGACGGCGGCGAGGTGGTTGCTGCGGCCGCGATCGAGCAGGTTGTCCTCGGTCAGCGTGCCGGGCGTGAGCACGCGGACGACGGCGCGTTCGACGACGCCCTTGGCGTCCTTCGGGTCCTGCAGCTGCTCGCAGATGGCGACCTTGTGGCCGGCGGCGACGAGGCGCTGCAGGTAGCCGTCGACCGCGCGCACCGGCACGCCGGCCATCGGGATCGCCGACTCGCCCTTGCTGCGGCTGGTCAGCGTCAGTCCGAGCGCCTTCGCCGCGACCTTCGCGTCGTCGAAGAACAGCTCGTAGAAGTCGCCCATGCGGAAGAACAGCAGCGCGTCCGGGTGGCGCTGCTTCTGCGCGTGGTACTGCGCCATCGCCGGCGTGGCCGCGACGTCGCTCATCGACTCGCCGCTCCCGCGCCCCACGGTCGCGCGCCGAGCAGGCGTTGCGCCTCGTCGGCGATCACCGCCGCAGCCGTCGTCGCGTCGTCGCGGCTGGTCTCGCCGCAGAACGACACGCGCACGACCTCGCGTGCGGCCGCGCGGTCGAGACCGATCGCGGCGAGCACGTGGTTGTCGGCCTTGCGCGGCGCGCCATCTTCGGCGTGCGTGCCGTGGCAG
Organism: Planctomycetota bacterium; assembly: GCA_040375075.1. Taxonomy (GTDB): domain Bacteria; phylum Planctomycetota; class UBA1135; order UBA1135; family UBA2386; genus UBA2386. The sequence goes on from JBEITC010000203.1 coordinate 6,740, forward strand.
GCCGAGCCGGTCGAGAACGCCACGCCGCGCGCGTCGCACCGCAGCGCCAGCGTCTGGCCGACGACGCCCGGCAGCCGCATCGACAGGATGTGCGGCAACCGGCGCTCGGCGCAGCCCAGGCGCACGGCGCCGGGCACG
>JBEITC010000595.1:0-2043 GCA_040375075.1 Planctomycetota bacterium
GAGCGCGAAGCGTGCCCGCAGGAAGCGCAGCAGCATCGTCTCCCAGCCCGTGCCGAGGCGCGCGACGTCGACGGTGGCCACCGTCGCTTCGGCTTCGGCGATCTCGCCGAGGCGGACCGCGACGAGCGCCAGATGCAGGCGGCGGTTGTCGCGGATCGTGTCGCTCGTCCATGCCACCGCTTCCCGCAAGCACGGCAGGATCGCGCGCAGACGCTGCTGTTGGCCGAACGACGCATCCAAGGTCACGCCGTAGTGCAGCGCCACGAGCAGCAGCCGCCAGTCGCTCGTCGGCGGCAGCGCCGCGATGGCGGCGTCGCGGACCGCGGGCGCGAGGTCCTGCCGCTGCAACAGCGCCGCGCGCGCCTGTGGCGCCCAACCGGTCGTGTCGATCGCCTCGGCGGCGAGGTTGCGCGCGAGCGTCATCGCGGCCTGCTTGCCGCAGTCCGCCAACGCCGGCACGTCGGTGCGCGCGACGACCATGCGCGGTTCGCCGCCGTAGCACTGCAGCGCCAGCCAATCGCCATCCGGCGCCGCCTGGACGTTCCACAGGCTGCGCGCCGGCTGTGGCAGTTCGAGCATCGGCGCGAGGTCGTCGCTGCGATGCAGCGCGAGCCGGCCATCCCAACGCGCGAGCGCGCAGCGGCCGGGCAGCATCGCGATCGCGACGACGAGCGCGGTGACCTCGCGCTCGGCGATCGCCGTGCCGTCGTCGCGGCGCAGGCGCTTCAGCGCGCCGACCTTCGCGTCGCGGTCCCAGGTGGCGACGACCAGCGCGTCGCCGTCGACCGCGAGCGAGCCGACCAACGCGCCGACGTCGTGTTCGGCGACCTGCGCCAGCGTGTCGGCGGCGAGCACGCGCACCGTGCCGTCGTCGCTGCCGACCACCAGCTGCGCGCCGTCGGGCGTCCACGCGAGGGCGCCGTGCGGCCCGCGCGGAGCGAGCGTGACGACGGGGCGGTGGGCCAGCAGTCGGCGTTCGAGCGCATCGAACACGCCGACCGCGCCGGCCGTGTCGAGGATGGCGATGCGGCGGCGATCCGGCGACGCGACGAAGCGGCGCGCGTCGCCGATCTCGGGCAGGTTCATCGGCGGCCCGAGCAGCGCGCCGTCCGCCGTCGACAGGAACTGGACGACCTGGTGGTACTGGCAGGCGATCGCCGCGCCATCGCCGACGACGGCGAGGCCGTTGATCCAGTGGCTGAGCTGCTGTTGCCACGCGACGGCGCCGGTGCGCCGGTCGATGCGGCGCACGACGCCGTTCTGCGCGCCGACGAAGAACGCGTCGCCCAGGATGTCGATCGGGTGGCCTTCGCCGTCGACCGAGAGCGACGGGCCGAAGCCGGTGCCCGCGATCTCGCCGGCGCCGGCGTCGAGCAGCGTGTTCCAGAGCTTCACCGAGCCGTCGGCCGCGCCGGTCGCGAGCCAGCCGTCGGGGCCGGCTGTGATGCTGCGCACCGCGGCCCGATGGCCGAGCAGGATGCGCGCCAGCCGCGGCGTGCCGGTCGTCGCGTACACGAGCGCTTCGCCGGTCTGGCAGCCCGCGGCGAACTGCGTGCCGTCCGGCGCGACGGCGAGGCACGTCGGCACACGCCGTTCGGGGTGCAGGCGGGCGCCCTCCGGTTCGCCGGCGCGCCACCACGCGAAGCCGATCTGGCTCGAGTAGCCGAGGCCTTGGCGCAGCGCGCGGTCGGAGCAGAGGAACGCGGTGATGACGCGGGTCGACCACGCCGCTTCGCGCGCGCCGGTCCGCAGGTTCCAGCGCGCGAGCGCGCCGCCCTGGACGCTGCCGAGCATCGCCTCGCCATCGCTGACGAAGCGTTCGCGCGGATGATCGGACCCGATGGCGAGCGTCACGAAGCGCTCGTCGGCGAGCAGCGGCGCCTCGGCGATCCGGTAGCGGCCGCCGCCGTCGCTGCGGGTCACCAGCGCGCCGTCCGGCGAGATCGCCGCTGCCTCGACGCCGCCGACCGGGCCGAGCTCGCCGAGGCACTGGCCGGTGGCGAGGTCGAACGAGCGGGCCGCGCCGGCGCTGGTCGCCGCGAC
>JBEITC010000627.1:0-1845 GCA_040375075.1 Planctomycetota bacterium
CGATGCCGCCCAGCACCCCGACCACGAGCGGGCGCGCCGGCCGGAACGGCGCGGACGGCGGGGGCGTGGCGGCGGGCAGCGGCATCCGGCCATGGTGCGTGGGCGGCGGGCGCGCGGCAAGCGCGCCCTCATCGCTTGACCTATCCGCCGCAGCCTTCCTAAGATCCCGCGCCCCTCGCGTCCCCAGTCAGCAGGCTCTCGCCCTGCCGACTGCTCCGCTCGTGCCCTCGAGCGGCGCGGGCATCCTGACCCCGACCCCTTCCTAGTCCGAACAGGACGGCGATCGCTCTCCCTGCCAGTCCGGCCTCGCGCCGGATGGACGCAACCCGACAGACCCCTTGGAGTTGGTTCCAATGCACAACCGCCAGACCGGTGCTGCCCACGTCCCGATCATGCTCTTCATCCTCGTCCTGGTGCTGTTCCTGGGCGCGACCGCGTTCGCCTTCATGGCGAACACGGAGATCGCCGAGATGCGCACGCAGCGGAACCAGGCCAATGAGGAGGCCGAGGCGCTTCGCAAGAAGGACCTGCTCGTCAGCCACTACGTGAAGGACATCGGCGACATCGTCAACAAGCCGGGCGCCTACACCGGCCGCGAAGGCCAGGAAGCCGTCTACGGCGGCGCTACGATCACCTACCCGGGCCTGATGAAGCCGAGCGAGGTGCGCGCCGCGATGGATGCGTCGCTGACCGCCGGCGGTCTCGCGGCCGCGAGCGGCCTCGAGAACGTGCTCGGCAGCATGGTCACGAAGATCGGCCAGCTGAACCAGCGCATCAAGGAGATCGAGGCCGAGCGCGACAAGGCGCTGAGCGAGAAGTCCGAGGTCGACCGCAAGTTCACCGCGGCGACGACGGACGCGAGCGCCAAGGCGCGCGAGTTCACGCAGAACCTCGACCAGGCCCGCACCGACTTCGAGGCGGCGAAGAACGACAAGGACAACCGCATCGCCCAGGGCAACGAGAGCCTGCGCGCCAAGGCCGACGAGCTGTCGACCGAGAAGGAGCGCGCCGCGGCGAAGGAGAAGGAGCTGGCCAACGAGATCGCCAAGCACCAGATGCAGAACTCGGCGCTGGTCGCGCGCGAGACGCTGCGCAAGTCGGCCGACGTCGCCGACGGCAAGATCCTGGTCGCCCAGGCCGGCGTCACCACGGCGTTCATCAGCCTCGGCCGCAAGGACATGCTGCAGCCCGGCACGGTCTTCCGCGTGAAGAGCCCGTCGAGCTCGGCGGTCAAGGGCTACGCCCAGGTCGTCCGCGTCGAGGACGTCCGCGCCGAAGTGGCGCTGATGGACTTCGCCGACCCGATCGGTGACTACGCCCGCGAAGGCGACCTGCTCTACAACGACTTCTACACGCCGCGCGTCACGCGCACGATCTACCTGATGGGTCGCTTCTCGGCGCCGTACAACAAGCCGGAGCTGACCAACCTGCTGCGGCGCCTGGGCAACAAGGTCGTCGACAAGATGGCCCCGGGCGTCGACACGGTGATCCTCGGCAACGATCCGGTCAACGAGGCCGGCGACGGCTTCGCCTCGGTGCAGGACTCGGCCGAGTACAAGCTCGCCAGCGAGCTGCGCGTCGAGTTCGCGTACCTCGCCTCGGTGCGCGACCTGATCAAGCTGTAGTTCCCGCGGCGCCTGCCGAACCAGGTGCCACGGAGGTCGGCCAACTGGCGGCGACGGCGCCGCGGAGGCCTGTGGCGGCCTGGGCGAGGAAGCCCGCTCGCCCGGCCACCAGGACCCGCGGCGCCTGCCGTTGACGGGCGCAGCGGAGGGAAGCCAACTGGCGGCGACGGTGCCGCGGCAGGCCTGTGGCGGCCTGGGCGAGTGAGCCCGGTCGCGCGGC
>JBEITC010000499.1:0-2849 GCA_040375075.1 Planctomycetota bacterium
CCACCGCTCCTCCTCCCTCCCAGCCCTTCCACGCCCTCACCGCCGCAGTTGGCGTCGCCAATGCGCCCACCCCGCCTCAAGCGCGTGTCCACACCGCTCCAACTCGTCCCGCCCATCGCCGCGACCACCGCTCCTTCTCCCTCCCAGGCCTTCAACGCCCTCCCCGTCGCGGTTGGCGTCGCCACTGCGCCGACCCCGCCTCAAGCGCGTGTCCACACCGCCCCAACTCGTCCCGCCCATCGCCGCGGCCACCGCTCCTCCTCCCTCCCAGCCCGTCCACGCCCTCACCGCCGCGGTTGGCGTCGCCCATGCGCCCGCCCCGTCTCTAGCCGCGTGTCCACACCGCTCCCACTCAGCCCGCCCGTCGCCGCGCCCCCCGTCACCGCGCCATCGCGCCGACACTCCAACCGACACGGAGCGGCATGGACCCGCGGCGGCATCGACACGTCACGCGCTCCACGCCGCGCCGCGATCGCCCTCGCCCGCCATCCAGCTCGTCACCAGCGCATCCGCCGCCGCATCGCCGGTCCGCATGCCCGCCGCGTCCCAGGTCAGCGCCTTGCCGCGCGCGGCGCGGTACGCGACGTTGGCCAGCAGCACCGTCTCGGTCAGCGGACCCGCGTACGCGAACGCCGTCGACGGCTGCGTCCGTCGCGCGCACGCATCCAACCACTCGCGGTGGTGGCCCGGCGACGGCGTGAGGAACGGCGCTGGCGCCTTCCACGACTCGGCGCGCGCCTTCGGGCCGATCTCGTGGCGGTCGTAGTTGCTGACCAGCCAACCGTCGTCGCCGACGAACAACACCGCGTTGGTCCACTTCTCGAGCCCTCGGCTCGCGAGGACCTCGGTCGGCCGATCGTTGCCGGCGTGCCAGTGCAGCTTGACCGCCGCGCGCGCGCCGCGCGGCGGGAACGCGTACTCGCAGCGCATGCCGCGCGGCGCGCAGTGCGGGTGCGGCTCGGGGCCGTTGGCCTGCACGACGACCGGCGCATCCAGCTCGAGCGCCCAGAACGCGAGGTCCATGTAGTGGCAGGCCATGTCGGCCGTGGTGCCGCCGCCGAACGCCCAGTAACGCCGCCAACCGGCCGGATGGAGGCCGTCGGCGTACGGCCGGTCGACCGGGCCGAGCCAGCAGTTCCAATCGACGTGCGCCGGGCACTCGCCGCCGGTCGGCACGTCGTCAGCCGACCAGTTGGTGCCGTTCACGAACACGTACACCTCGCGCACCGTGCCGACCGCGCCGCTGCGCACCGCCTCGACGACGCGGTGGTAGTTGGCGTTGGCGTGGATCTGGATGCCCATCTGCGTGACAGCGCCGCGCGCCGCCGCCTCGCGCGCGAGCGCGCGCGCCTGCGAGATCGTGTGCGTCAGCGGCTTCTCGCAGTAGACGTCGAGGCCCTGCTGCAGCGCGAGCATCGACGGCAGGAAGTGCGTGTGGTCGGGCGTGCTGACGACGACGCCATCGAGCGCGAGTTCGCGCACGCGCGCGGCGTCGCGCAGGATCTCGCGGTAGTCGGTGACCAGCTGCGCGCCCGGGAAGCGCTTCGCCGCGCCGGCCAGCGTGTTCTTGTCGACGTCGCACAGGACGACGATGTCCTCCTTGGCGACGCCGTTGAGGTTGTCGCCGCCGCGGCCGCCGACGCCGACGACCATCAGCCGCGCCTTCTGCTTGGGATCGCGCGGCGCGCGGCCGCTCGGAGCCGTGGCGCAACCAGGAAGCCACAAGGCGCTCGCGGCGGCGAGGCCGGTGGCGACGAACTGACGGCGGGACGAGGTCATCGGCGCATCATTCGCGCGCGCGCGCGAACTCGCCAGTGTCCCGTCGCGCGCCGACCGCCTAACGTGCGCGCATGAGCCAGAGTTTGCAGGAACGGTACGCGCCGAAGAGCGCGTGCTTTGGCTGCGGCCCCGCCAACGACCACGGTCTGCGCATCCGCAGCATGCAGGTCGGCGACGAGTACACGTGCACGTGGCAGCCGGCGACGATGCACGAAGCGTTCCCCGGGATGCTCAACGGCGGCATCGTCGGCGCGCTGCTCGACTGCCACTGCAACTGGGCGGCGGCGATCCATCTGATGCAGCAGCGCGGCGCGAGCGCGCCGCCGTGCACGGTCACCGCCGAGTACGCGATCAAGCTGCGCCGGCCGACGCCGACGTCGGGCCCCGTGCTGCTGCGCGCCAAGGTCGTCGAGTCGAGCGACGACCGCGCGCGCGTGCAGGGCACGCTCGAGGCCGGCGGCAAGATCTGCGCCACCTGCGACGGCCTGTTCGTCGCCGTGCAGGAAGGCCACCCCGCGTTCCACCGCTGGGGCTAGGCGCGACGGCTTCCGACCGACCGCAGATCGCCCACGCACCGCCCACCCCGCGAGGACCACGCCGTGACCCGCCCCGCCGCCGTCGACCCGTTCGCCGGACTGCCGCAGCCGCCGTCCGTCGAAGCCATCCAGGAAGCGCGCCGCCAGCTCGCCGGCCGCGTGCGCCACACGCCGTCGTGGGAATGGCAGGGCCTGCGCATCGACACCGCCAAGCCTGACGGCGCGGTCGTGCACCTCAAGCTCGAGCTGCTGCAGCACGCCGGCTCGTTCAAGACGCGCGGCGTGCTGCTGGCGATGCAGCGGCTCACCGACGCGCAGCGCGCCGCCGGCGTCGTCGCCGTGAGCGGCGGCAACCACGCGATGGCGGTGTCGTGGGCGTCGCGCAGCGCCGGCGTCAGCGCCAAGGTCGTGATGCCGCAGACCGCCAATCCGGCGCGCATCGCCGCCTGCCGCGCGATGGGCGCCGAGGTCGTGCTGGTCGAGCACGTCGCTGCCGCGTTCGACGAAGCCAAGGCGATCGAAGCGCGCGAAGGC
>JBEITC010000118.1:0-9217 GCA_040375075.1 Planctomycetota bacterium
CCGGCGGCGCAGGCGAGCAGCAAGGCGAGCAGCACGCGCTGCAGCAGCACGGCGATGGCGATCGCCACGACCGCGGGGAGCAGGCTCCACCGGGTGGCGAACGGCAGCCGCAGCGCGCGCCCTTTCCCGTCGGGGAGTGGCGCCTCGGCCTGCAGGCCCCGCTCGCCGATCCGGATCAGCACGGGCACCGGCGGCAAGGCGGCGTCGACGCGCGTCGGCACGCCGTCGGCGGATCGCGCCGCGGCCCACTCGGCGGCGATGCGCTCGTAGGCGCGCTCGGTTGCTGCCGCGTCGGCGGGCGGCGGCACGGTCCGGGCCGCGAGCAGCGGCACCGTGCCGTCGCGCTGCCATGCGGTCAGCGGCGACTCCGGACCCAGCAACCACTCGCGGACGCGCAACTGCGTCAGGTAGGCGCGATCGTCGGGCCGGTCGCCGGCGGGCATGGCGACGAACCAGCCGAGCAGGGCGAGGACGACGAGGATCCGGGCGCGGAGACGCATCGGGGAGCAGGTCGTCGGTCTTTCGCTCCCGTGCGACCGCGCGGCAGCGTAGCGTTCGCGGCGCATGCAGTCCGGTCAATTGCAGCGGCGCCTGGGGCTGACCTCGGCGATCTCGATCACCGTCGGCGCGGTCATCGGTTCGGGCATCTTCCTCAAGCCCCTGGCGGTCGCGCAGGCGCTGCCGTCTGAGGCCTGGATCCACGCGCTCTGGGTCGGCCTCGGGCTCGTCTGCTTGTTCGGCGCCTTCGCCTATGCCGAACTCGGCGCGATGTTGCCGGAGGCCGGCGGCCAGTACGCGTTCCTGCGCGAAGGGTGGGGGCGCGGCGTCGGCTTCCTCTACGGCTGGACGTTCTTCTGGGTGATCAACGCCGGCACGATCGCGGCGCTCTCGCTCGGCTTCGCCGAGAATCTGCTGCCGGTCTTGGGCGTCGACATGGTGGCCGAGGAAGCGGCGCCGTTCTGGATGCGCATCGTGCCGGTGGCGATGATCCTCGTGCTCGCGCTCGTCAATCACTTCGGCGTCGCGCTCGGCGCGCTGGTGCAGAACCTGTCGACGTTCGCCAAGGTCGGCGCGCTCGGCCTGATCATCGTCGGCGGCGCGCTCGCGATCGAAGGCGTCGCACCGACGGCGGTCGCGCCGGCGGCGCACGCGGCGACGTCGCTCTCGTCGGCTGGCCTCGTGGCGGCGTTCATGGGCATCTTCTGGGCCTATGAAGGCTGGTACCAGATGCCGTTCAACGCGGCCGAGCTCAAGCGTCCGGAGCGCAACCTGCCGCTCGGCCTGATCGGGGGCATGGTCATCCTGATCGCCGTGTACCTGTTCGTGAACGTCGTCTACCTGCGCGTCGTGCCGTTCGAGGAGATGCAGGCGATGCCGAAGGGCACGCCGTCGACGCATGTGGCGACGCTGACCGTCGCGCGCGTCTTCTCGCCGGACGTCGCCGCCTACCTGACGGTGTTCATCGCCATCTCGATCTTCGGCGCCGCCAACCCGAACATGCTGTCGTCGCCGCGCGCGTTCTACGCCATGGGCAAGGACGGCCTGGTGCCGCGGGCGCTCGAGCGCGTCAGTCCGCGATGGGGCACGCCGACGACGGCGATCTGGGTGCAAGCGGCCGCCGGCGCACTGCTCGTGGTGTTCCTGCGCACCTTCGGCGACGTCACCGAGTTCGTCGTCTTCGCGGCGTTCCTGTTCTACGCCATGACGGTCGCGGCGGTGTACCGGCTGCGCCGGTCGCGGCCGGACGCCGAGCGGCCGTACCGCTGCACCGGCTATCCGTTCACGCCCGCGCTGTTCATCCTCGTCAGCGTCGCGTTCGTGCTGGCGACGCTGCAGGACGACGCCGGCCGCAAGAACGCGCTGAAGGGCCTCGCGATCATCGCCGCCGGCCTGCCGTACTACGTGTGGTGGACGCGCCGCGCCGCCGGGCGTTTGGCGGCCTGACGGTCGCCGTCGCCCCGGCCTCGCGCTAGAGTCCGGCGCCGATGGACGTGCTGCAGTTCACCCTGTTCTTCGCCGCCTTGTTCGTGGGCTACGTGCTGTTGCACGTCCGCGTCGCGCGCTTCGAGGGGCACCTGGAGAAGCTCGCCAGCCTGCGCAGCATCGACGACCGGTTGCGCCAGATCGACGACCGCCTGCAACTGGTCGGCGCCTCGGTCGATCGCATCCGCACCGAGCGCGTCGAGTCGCAGTTGGAGCGTTTGCACAACGACCTCGAGGATCTGCGCGAGGTGACCGCCAACGTGCAGAGCGCGGTGGTGCAGATCCCGCCGCCCGCCGCGCCGACGCCGTCGGGCGAGTTCCCGAACGAGTCGAGCGCCGCGCGCATGCTGACGGCGGTCGAGAACCGCTTGATCGAGCTCGGCTACCACGAGATCCGCGTGCTCAACGAGCTCGGCGGCGTCGATGCGGCGGGCGACGTCGAACTGCAGGTGGAGTGCTGGCGCGGCGGCATGCCGGCGAAGGGCCGCGTGCTGGTGCGCAACGGCGCCGTGCGCGACGTCGCGCTGCAGACCGTCGTGCAGATGTTCCCGTGAACCGCCGGGTCTGAGACGCCCCGTTCGACGTCGAGCGCGTCAGCGTTCGGCGCGGCGCGACAGCCAGTCGTCGAGGCGGTCGGCGAGGCGCTCGAGCTCGGGCCAGCTCGCGTCGGCGTCGAGGGCATAGGCGAACTCGCGATCGCCCTCGCGCAGCACGAGCCGCTGGACGAAGTAGCGCTCCAGCGCCCAGCGCGGACGCACGGGCAGCCCGAGCTGCCGGCCGCTGGCCTCGCCGGCCGGCGTGCCCGCGAGCATCACCGCGCGCAGCAGCGGTTGCGCTGCGCGGGCCTGTTGCAGTCGGACCAACGCGCATGCTGCCGCCGTGCGCAGCGCCGGGTCGGCGGCGCGATCGTCCATCGCCGCGGCGAGGACGGGGGCGGCGCCCGGGGCCTTGCGATCGCCCAAGGCGAGCGCGGCGTCGGTCGCCAAAGCACCGCGGTCGGCGACCCATTGGATCAGCAGCGAGTCGCCGCCGGCGTGGCGCGACGCCCCGAGCACGGCGATCGCAGCCGGCGCGCCTGGCGCATTGGGCGAAGCCTGCAGCGCCTTGGCAAGCGCCTCGGTGTCCGCGGCCGAGATCGGCAGCGTCGCCAGGATCGCGTCGGCCCAGCGGTCAGCCGGAGCTGCGAGCAACGCGGCGAGGGCCGGCGTCGCCTGGTGCGACGACGGCGCACCGGCGCAGGCGGCCAACAGCGCGAACACCATGGCGTGCGGCTTCACCGCGGCAGCTTCGCGCGCCGGCAGCAGCTTGTCCACGCGTCAGCGGGCGGGCGGTGGGTCGGCGAGCCACGCGTCGAACTCGTTCGGGGCCGCGCACCCGAAGGTCACGTCCAGTCCGGTCGTCGGATGACGGAACGCCAGCTCGTCGGCGTGCAGCAGGTGCCGGTGGGGATGGCAGTCGGGCACGGTCCGCGGATCGCCGCTCGCCTTCACGGCGGCGATGAAGGCGAGGTAGACCGAGTCCGGCTGGCCGTAGATCTTGTCGCCGACGATCGGATGGCCAGAGTGCGCGAGGTGGACGCGGATCTGGTGGGTGCGGCCGGTCTGCGGCCAGCATCGGACGAGGCTGCGGCCGCCGCCGGTCGAAAGGCACGCAAAGCGCGTGGCCGCCGGCTTCGGCGCCTTGGCGTCGTCCGCGCACGATCGGCGCAGCGTGATCTCGCCGTGCGAGGCATGGCCGATGGGCGCCTCGACCTGCCATGCCGTTGGCGGCTGCCCGTGCACGACGGCGACGTAGCGCTTCGCCACGGTGCCGGCTTCGAACTGGGCCTGCAGCGCCTTGCGGGCGGCTTGGGTGCGAGCCATCACCGCGACGCCGCTGGTTTCGCGGTCGAGCCGGTGCACGAGGCCGAGGCCCGGCTCCCGACGGCGGTCGCGCAGCAACTGCACGAGCGTCGATCGCACGAACGGGCCATCGGCGTGCATCGGTAGGTGCGCGGGCTTGTGCACGACGAGCAGGTCCGCGTCTTCGTGCAAGACGTCGATGCGGTCGTCGACCCATGGTTCGACCACGTCCCGCAGCCACGTGACTTCGTCGCCCGGGCGCAGTCGAGAGGCCTGGGTCGCTGTGGCGCCACCGACCAACACCCGCCGCGCGGCGATCTCGGCGCGCCACTGCGTCGCCGTCAGGTAGCGGAACCGTTGCGCGAGGTAGTCGACGAGCATGGCCCCGTGGCCCTCGTCGCCCACGCGCGATCGGAGCGCGTGTCCACCATGCTCAGGGGCCGTCATGCCGGCGGCGAATGCTAGGCCGGCGCGGCGATGCGCGGCAACGGCGCGCTCAGGCTTGCGCGGCCCGACCGTTTCGCCGGCGGCGCATCATCGCCATGCCCGCGAGGCCGCTACCGACCAGCAACAGCGTGCTCGGCTCGGGCACGGGTTGGCCGCCACCGCCGCCACCTGCGCCACCGCCGCCCGGGTTCGGGCCGGTGCCGCCACCCGTGTTGGTGCCGCCGCCGGAACCGCCACCCGGGTTCGTCGTGCCGCCGCCACCCGGGTTCGGGCTGGTGCCGCCGCCGTTCGTGGCTCCCGGGTCCGTTGGGTTGATCGGCGCCGGCGGGTTGTTCGTCGGCAGGGCCTTCGAGTACTCGCCGCGTCCGCAGCCCGTGAGGGCGAGCAGAGCGAGCGAGGTGGCAAGCAGCAGGGTTCGCATGGGTGTTGGGTCAGGCACGAACACAGGCGCGTGTCACGTGCACGGATGCAATCGACGTGCCGAAGACTACAACTTGAACCGCGTTGGTAACGCAAGCCGGTCGCGGATTGGCTCGAATCGGCACTTGCCGGCGACATGGGCGCTTTCGGGTGAGTTTGGGCGACGGCATACCCTGCGGATTTGCCTCCGGCGCAAGCCAATCGCCGCTGCGGCGATGCGCATGCGCCACGGAGTCGCCAATGCCATGGAGGGGTCGGCGGGACATTGGCCCGACCGCGCGGCGGCACAGCGAGCGGACACGCTGCGGCGCCGGCGGCTTTCCGTCACCGTCGTCGCTGGTCCGCCGCTTCGGCTCAGCGCAAATCCCGGAACAAGCGGAGGACGTAGTCGGGTTCCACGATCCAGACGCCGCCCGGCGCAGCCATGGCCCGGCCGCGCTTGCTCGCGGCGAGGTGGTACAGCTCCTCACCAGTGCTGGCATCGCGAACCTCCATGCCGTTCGTGGTCGGCACGACGAGACGGTCACCGACGATGCACAGGGGCCCGACGGGATCGCCGAGCGTCGCGGGCAGCGTGTGGACCTGCGGACGGTCGAGTCCCTTCGCGTGCACGATGTTGGCGCGAAGGGTCTGCCACAGTTCGTTGCCTTGGACCTGCGGGGGGCCAAGGGGCTCGCCGTCCAGCTCCAGGCGCCAGCGCTCGTGGCCATCGAGGCCGAAGGCAACCAGCGTGCCGTTGTCGTCGTTGGCGTAGACCGCCGCCGCGGCAACGTGCGCGTGGATGCCATCGCCCAAGGCGAGCGAACCGACGGTGGCGAGTCGATGCGCCGCATCGACGCCGAAGACGGCGCCGTCGCGACAGACGACGATGAGCCTGCCATCGGGTTGCGCCTGCAGCGCAATGGCCGCCGAAGGGATCTTCAGGCGTTCCGTCGTGCGGCCAGCGTCACCGACGAACACCAGCTGGTTGGTCGTCGTCGCGACGACGATGCCTCCCGCGTGGCGGTGTGGCGCCAGCTCGGTCGGGCACTCCGGAACGGACCATGCAAGAGCGCCGGTGTCCACGTGGACCGCCCGCAGTTCGCCGTCCACGGAACCGACGATCGCCAACGAGCCATCGAGCAGCGGCTGCGTCAGCACGCCGGAGAGATCGCCCGAACGGAACTGCCAGCGGATCGCGCCGCCGGCGCCTTGCCGCGTGACGACGCCGGCGCGGTCCACCAACAGAGCGTCGTCGCCGACGGCAGTCGGCGCCGCGTCGATCGCCGTCGTGTGCTTGCGAATCTCCCGGGGCAACAAGGCAAGCTCGTGGCGCACCGTCGCCGGATCGTCACCGAGCAGGGTCGCCTGCTGCGGCTCGAAGCCGGCGAGCACGACCTCGATCTGCATCGCGTTGCCCGGGAAGCGCTCGAGGAGCAGCGGCGTCGCGCCGAGATCCTTGCCGTTGCAGCGCACCTTCGCGCCCGCGGGGACGCTGTCGATGCGGCATGGCAGGCGAACGATCCGGTCGAAGGCCACGTCGCTGTAGGTCTGCCGGAGCGCCTTGAGGTGCTGCAGCGCCGTGCGGTGATCGCCGGTCGCCGTCGCCGCGGCGAGCAGTTCGAGCAACTGCACGATCGCGGCGTTTCGCGCCACGCGCTCGCGGAAGTGCTCGGCCATCGCCGGGTCGCCCTGCGAGTGTTGCTCCAACTCACGGTAGTGGGCGAGCGCGGACCGGAAGTCGCTGGCCTGCTCGCGCTCCACGGCGCGCTGGAAGAGCGGGTCGAGGCGGCGCTGCTCCTCGTTCTTGGCGAGCGCCGCGGCGTACTCCTGCGCCAAGGTCTCGGCAGCTGCGAACGAGGTGGCGCATGCCGTGTGCGCCGCGGCGAGGCGTTGCTGCAGGTCTGCGGTGAGCACGGCGCCGTTGGCGGCTTCGGCCATGATGGCCGCCAGATCGAGCGCCGCCTTGCGCAGCGGGGTCGGACAGATGGCCTCGAGGTCGGCGCTGGCGCGCAGCAGGTCCCCGCGATCGAGCAGGCTCCGCGCCGCCGGCAGGGTGCGGGCGGCGAGGTTCTTGGCGCTCAGCTCGATCTCGTGGGCGAGCGCTCCAAGGCGCGTCGCGGCGACGTCGCTGGCTTCTTGGCGCATGACCGGATCGGCGGCGATGGTCCGGTACTCCGCGATGGCGGTACGGAGGTCGCCGGCGGCAAGGCCCTCGGCGGCGCGGGCCAGCCGCTTCGAAGTCTCGGCGCGCTTCTGGCGCAGCGACCGGGCCTGATCCAGCGACCGGACGTAGTTCACCTGCGTCGTCAGGTCATCGATGGTGTCGCATGGGCCAAGGCGATCGGCCCACTTGGCGAGGCAGGCGGCAGCGCTGGCGTGGTCCTCCTTGGCGACGTGCGCAGCGACTTCCTCACGCGCGGACGTCATGTCGGCGAGGTGGGCGCGGTGGGTCCAGGCCGCCATCACCAGACCGACGACGAGCAAGCCCGCGGCGACCCTGCCGACGATGCGCAACACGCGCCTCGTGCGCGTGCGTCGGCGCGCCGTCAGCAGCTTGGCGACGTCGCGCCGCGAGCGGTCGAGGCGCAACAAGGCGTCATAGGCCTCGTTGGCCAACTGGATCTCGCCGCGCTCTTCGTGCAGGCGGGCGAGCTCCTCGAGCACCGTGGTCGCGCCGGTCATGTCGCGCGTCTTCTGCCGGGCGCGGGCTTCGCGCAGCAGGATCGCCGGACGGATCGTGTTGGTCCGCCGGGCGTCCTCGATGATGTCGAGCGCGATCGGCACCTTGTCGGCCGCGATGAGGGCGTCGAGGAGGTCGATCGTGCACTGCTCGAGCTCGGGCGAGTCCGCCGGCGCGTGCGCGATGAGGATGGTGCGCAGGAAGCTCAAGGCGCCGACGTCGTGCGGCTCGAGCTTGCGCGCCGCCCGGGCCAGCGAGAGCGCTGTCTCGCCGTCGGGGTGCCGCTGGGCGGCTTCGAGCAGCAGCGTGCTCGCCAGCTTGCGTTCGCCGAAGCCCTGCAGGCAGCTCGCCATGCTCTGCAGCACGCCGACGGGGCGGTCCCCCGGGCGATCGCGCAGGGTCTGCAGCGTCATCAGTGCGCGCTTGCCGTTGCCGGCCTCGGCGAACCTCTGTGCGGCTGCGATCATCGCCGTCTCGGCGACGTTGGCGACGAGGCGCATGCGCACGAGGTCGCGCGCGGCCCTGGCGGCCTCGAAGAGTCCGGCCGTCGTGCGCTCGGCGAGCTCCCGATAGCTGGCATTGCCGTCGACGGCGCGGAGCAGTTCGAGGTGCAGGTCCGCGATCGAGCCTTCCTCGGGCAGGTCGGCGATGCGCTGCGGCACCTCGTCGAGCGACGTGAGGGCGGCGAGGATCGTGGTCCACTCGTCGGCCCGGCGCGCGACCTCGAGGAGCAGGCTGTTGATCTCGTACTCGGGGCAGGCGTCCAACAGTTCGCGCAGTTCGCCTTGCGGCTCGCCCTTCCAGAACTCGAAGCTGCCGTGGCGCCACGTGAACAGCGCGAACATGTCCTCGGCGACCTGGTCCGCGACGATCTCGTCGACGATCTCCTGGCTCACCACGCCGGATTCGACGAGCAGGAGTCCGAGGGGGCGACGATCCTTGCGCTGCTGCAACAAGGCGCTGCGCAGCGCTTCCGGGCTGCATAAGCCGGCATTGACGAGGCGTTGACCGAGCCGGCGCGCGAGCAGCCGGCCAGGCACGTGGAGGCGCAGGTAGCCGTCGCGGCAATGCGCTTGCCGCTCCTCGAGGGGGTTGCGGATGCGCAGCACGCCCTCCATCTTGGTCATGGCGAGCGTCTGGAACACGTCCGCCAGTTGGATCTGCTCCAGGTCGCCGCGCATCGTGACGCTTTGCGTCTCGATCGCGTCCGTCGGCGCTTCCTGGGCTTCTGCCGAGAGCAGGAAATCCACTTCGGCTTCGCTGAGGATCTCGGACCGTTCGACCATGACTGGGCACCCCTCCAATTCGCGCATCCGTCGAGGCGTCGACGGTTTGCGCCTTGGCACGTTGCTCGTTGCTATCGGTCCGTGGGTCCTCCTGCCTCAACCCGGCAGTTGCCAGGCCGGTGCCGCCGATGCCAACGGCCGTTGGCTGGCAGCGGCGAGGGACGGCGCCCTGCGGACCCGTTGCGAGGACGCCCTGGCGGCGAGCGATCGCGAGAGTTTGTGGCGGCTGGCGCGCGCAGGCGGTCCGGGGGTTTCGGCGCCGTTGTGGCGCTTGCTGGGCGAGGCCGGCAAGGACGAGGCTCGCTGGCGTCTTCTGGTCGCGATCGTCGCGGCCGGCGGCGCTGCCGAGGACAGCGAGTTGCTGCGGTGGGCGAGCGCACAAGGGCGTTCGGCGCGCGATCGGGCCTTCGTGGCGTTGTTGCTGGCGCTCGGCCCGCGCCGGCTCGGCGGCGCGGCGAGCGAAGCATTCGACGCGTTGCGTGGCCCGAGCGACTTCGCGGTCATCACGGCGGCGTGCGCTGCGGCCAGATTCCCGCGCGACAACGCCTTCGAAGGTGTTGCCACCAACGACTCGTCCG
>JBEITC010000412.1:0-3733 GCA_040375075.1 Planctomycetota bacterium
ACGCCTTCCGCGCCGTGCACGCCGACGAGGTCGCGCGCCCGGGCTTCACCACGCTCGCGGCGCCGGCGGCCGCCGTCGCCGGCCTGCCCGACGCCGCGCGTGTGCACGACCGCGCCGACCGCATCCTCGCCACCGGCGACAACCTGCAGGCCGTCGAAGCGACGGTGCTCGGCGAGCCCGGGCCGTGGACCGACGTGGCGCCGCTGCCGCTGTGGTGCAGCGACCGCCGCGCCGTCCGCGCGACGTTCGTGTTGCCGTCGTCGCAGGCCAAGTAGCCTGCGGCGATGGACCGCTGGCTCGACTGGCTGCTCGCCGCAGCGCTCGCCTTCGTGGCATGGCGCGCGGGCGCGGAGTTCTTCATCGCCTGGTACTCGGGCGTCGACGTCGAACTGACCGCGGCGCAGAAGGCATGGCTCGCCGCGCGCATCGGCGCGTGCCTGCTCGCCGCCGTCGTGCTGGTCTGGCCGCCGCCCGCCGCGTAGCGTCGCGCCCCGCATGTCCCGCACGTCGTATCCGCGCCACAAGATCCGCATCGCGCTGCTCGAGAACATCCACCCGGCGGCGGGCGAGACCCTGACGGCGGCCGGCTACACGGTCGACGTGATCCCGAAGGCGCTCGAGGGCGACGAACTCGCGGCGGTGATCAAGGACTCCCACGTCGTCGGCCTGCGTTCCCGCACCAAGCTGCGCGACGCGCAGTTGGCGCTCGGCGGCAAGCTGATGGCGGTCGGCTGCTTCTCGGTCGGCACCGACCAGGTCGAGATCGACGCGGCGGCGCGCCGCGGCATCCCGGTGTTCAACGCGCCGCACGCCAGCACGCGTTCGGTCGCCGAGCTGACGATGGGCTGCGTGATCGCGCTGGCGCGGCGCCTCTGCGACAAGAGCGGCAAGCTGCACCAGGGCCAGTGGGACAAGTCGCTCGCCGGCGCGCACGAAGTCCGCGGCCGCACGATCGGCCTCGTCGGCTACGGCCACATCGGCCAGCAGGTCGGCCTGCTCGCCGAGGCGTTCGGCATGCGCGTGCTGTTCCACGACATCCAGCGCAAGCTGCCGCTCGGCCTCGCGAAGCCGGTGCCGACGATCGAGCAACTGCTCGACGAGGCCGACTTCGTGTCGCTGCACGTGCCCGAGACGCAGCGGACGCGCGGGCTCGTCGGCGCGCCGCAGATCGCGCGCATGAAGCCGGGCAGTTACCTGCTCAACCTCAGCCGCGGCAGCGTGGTCGCGATCGACGCGCTGTGCGCGGCGCTGCAGCAGGGCAAGCTCGGCGGCGCGGCGCTCGACGTCTTCCCGCAGGAGCCGACGCCGACGCAGGCCGAGTGGCGCAGCGAGCTCGCCGGCCTGCCCAACGTGATCCTGACGCCGCACGTCGGCGGCAACACCGAGGAAGCGCAGCGCAACATCGGCATCGAGGTCGCCAACGCGCTGATCGCCTTCATCGACCGCGGCGTCACCGAGGGCGCGGTCAACTTCCCGCAGATCAGCCTGCCGCCGCGCGAAGGCACGCACCGCCTGCTCGACATCCACAAGAACGTGCCCGGCGTGCTGGCGTCGGTCACCGCGATCGTCAGCGAGCTCGGCGCCAACATCGAAGCGCAGCAGCTCGGCACCACGAAGGACGTCGGCTACCTGGTCATGGACATCGACCGCGAGCTGTCGGACGCGGTGCGCGAGCGCATCACCGCGCTGCCGAGCAGCATCAAGACGCGGCTCTTGTACTGAGTCGAGCCGGGCCGGGATCGCGCGCCATCCGACCCACGCGCACGCAGCGCTGCGGCGGACCCTGGGGGCGACCGTCCGAGCGCGCCCCGGGCGGCCCGGCGCGTGGTATCGTTCCGCGCCGCCCCTTCCCGCGCGTTCGCGACGCCGCGCGGGCTCGCCCTCCGTCGCAGGCGTCTCCATGCCGCGTTCGATCCTGCCGTTGGCGGCATTCGGCCTGACCACTGCGCTCGCCGCGCAGTGCTTCGAGCCGTCGTTCGGCGCGCCGATCGGCACGCCGGCGACGCTGGTCGGCGACGTCGTGTTCGCGATGCGCCCGATCGGGTTTGCGTTCCCGCTCGGCGGCGCGAGCTACACCGACGTGCACGTCTGCGACAAGGGCTACGTCTGGCTGTCGAACGGCGGCGTGCCCGCGCCCGGCTACGCCGACTTCTCGGCGACGGCGCAGGAGTTCGCGGCGCAGGGCCCGCGCATCGCCGCGCTGTGGGCCGACGTGCAGGCGCTCGCGCTCAACGGCGCGCAGGTGCACGTCGACGCGACGCCGGCGCGCTGCGTCGTCACCTGGGTGAACGTGACCTGCTACGGCGGCGTGTGCGCGCCGTTCACGATGCAGCTGCAGCTGTTCCCCAGCGGCGTCGTTGCGGCGTTCTTCGACGAGGGCGCGACCAACGCGTCGGTCGGGAGCGCGGCGTGGCAGGGCGGGCTCACCGGCGTGTCGCCAGGCAACGTCGCGACGCCGCCGCCGGCCGTCGACTTCGCCGCGGCCGGCGCAGCGCCGGGCCCGCTCGTGCACGAAGCATGGACGACGATGCACGCCTTCGACCTCGCCGGCCGCGGCGTCGTGCTGACGCCGGTTGGCGGCGGTTGGAGCTTCGCGCCGCCGGCCAACTGCGCTTCGGCGCGCCGCTTCGGCCGCGGTTGCCTGCGCGCCGACGACTCGCTGCACGAGACGTTCGTCGCCGGCAGTGACCTCGCGCAGTCGACGCTGGCATGGCAGCGCACCTCCAGCGGCTACCTCGCGTCGATCGCGCCGGGCGCTGCGCTCGTGCCGCCGTCGCCGGCGGCCGTGCCGGTCGCGCCTGGACAGCTCGACTCCGCGCAGGTGTTCGCATTGTCGTCGCCGTTGCCGTGCCCTGGCGGCGCGACCGCGGCGGTGTGCGTGACGACCAAGGGCCAACTCCAGTTCGCCACGTCGGCGCCGGCGACGATCGACTACACGCCGACGGCGCCCGAGCTGCTGGCGGCGAGCAAGACGACGTTCGCGTTGTGGCACGACTTCGACCAGACCGCGGCGGGGAGCGGCGGCATCTGGTTCGAAGAACTCGGCGGCGTCGCCTACGCGACGTGGCTCGGCGTGCCCGGGTTCTCGGGGCCGGCGCCGAGCACGTTCCAGTTCCAGCTCGACCTCGCGACCGGCGACGTCCGCCTCGTCGTCGTCGCGCTCGGCAGCGTCGGCGCGCCCGATCCGGCGGTCGTCGGCATGTCGGCCGGCGGTCCGTCGATCGATCCCGGCCCGACGGACCTGTCCGCGATCGTCGGCCTGCTGCCGCTCGCAGACGTCGGCCTGCGTGGCCTGCGCCTTGCCGCCGCCGGCCTGCCGATCGTCGGCAACGCAAGCTTCGCGCTCGCGACCAGCGACGCGCCGGCCGCCGTGCCGCTCGGCTTCGTCGCCTTCGGCAGCCAGCCGGCCATGCCGGCGATCGACCTCGCGTCGCTCGGCCTGCCCGGGTGCTTTGCGCACCACGGCGCCGACCTCGGCGTGTTCGCCTTTCCGTTGGCGCTGCCGGCCGGCGACGGCGCGCTGGCGCTGCCGGTGCCTGCGGCGCCGGCGTTGGTGGGGGCGCAGCTGGTGGCGCAGTCGCTGGCGTTCGAGCCGCTGCTGCCGGGCAACCTCGCGACGTCGAACGGGCTGGCGCTGCGCGTCGGCAACTGAAGCTCGCGCACGGAACCCTGCCATCGGGTCGCAGCCTGCCCGGTCGGCTGCGAGCGCGGCCGCGCGCGCTTCGCCGGCGCG
>JBEITC010000124.1:0-9029 GCA_040375075.1 Planctomycetota bacterium
ACAGCGGCGTCGCGAGCCCGAGCGCGCCTGCGCGCGCGGTCGGCGACCAGCCGCGCGTGCGCGCCATCGCGCGCTGGATCGCGCCGCCGAGACCGGGGATCGCGACGGCGCCACGCTCGCCGACGAGCGCGAGCACGACGAGGCCGAGCGCGAGCGTGAACGCGACCCACGCGCTGCTCGCGCCCAAGCCGTCGGCGCCGAGTGCGCAACCAAGCCCACCGAGGACTACACCGACGGCCCCATACGAGCACGCGCGACCGAGGTGATACGAGACTGCCCCCTTGGTTCCGCCTTGGAACGCCAACGCGAGCGGGCCGCACATGCAGGCGCAGTGCAGCGAGTTCGCGGTTCCGAAGATGAAAGAATCGAGCCAGGGGGTCATTGCGATCTCATGAGACTACGCCCCGAAGTCTCTGCGACGGAACGTCCGTCGCGCCCCCGCATTTCAGCGGGGGGCGCGACGAAGGGGCGGACGGCAGACGCGCGGTGTACGCACTGCGGCATCCCGGTCCCTGACGAACGGCGTGGTTCGCCGCACTGCTGCGCCGGTTGCGAGGCGGTGCACGGCATGCTCGCGGCGGAAGGCCTGCTGCGCTTCTACGACCTCGGCGGCGGCGCCGGCTCGGCGGTCGGCGGCGTCTACGAGCTGATCCCGGGCCTCGTGATGGAGAAGGAGGTCCCGCTGGCCGCCAACGGCGAGATGTGCGTGAAGCCGTACACGGCGCTCGAGATCGCCGGCCGCGACGTCTACGTGCGCGAAGGCTGCTACGTCTGCCACTCGCAGAGGATCCAGCCGTTCCGCAGCGAGCAGATCCGCCAAGGCGCCCCGAGCCGCATCGAGGAGTCGATGTGGGACCACCCGTTCCAGTGGGGCAGCAAGCGCACGGGCCCCGACCTCGCGCGCGTCGGCCTCAAGTACAACGAGTCGTGGCACTGGGACCACATGCTGGACCCGCGCTACGGCCAGGAGTACGCGCTCGATCGCAACCTCTCGATCATGCCCGCGTACCCGTGGCTGTACGACGCGAAGGTCGAGAAGGCCGTCGTCGCCGACAAGCTCGCCGTGCTGAAGAAGCTCGGCACGCCCTACACCGACGAGCAGGTGAAGAACGCCGTCGCCGACCACGACACGCAGGCCGACCGCGTGGTGCAGAACCTCGCGACCCAGGGCAAGGCCGGCGCCGACCGCGACACCGAGATCGTCGCCCTGATCGCGTACCTCATGCGGCTGGGCAGCAACCTGAAGCCCGCCGGCGGCGCGGCCGGCGCGGCCGGCGATCAGGCCGTCATTCCGTCGACGTCGGCGCGCGGCAAGCAGACGACGAACTCGGCGCCTTCGCCGGGCTTGTTGCGCAGTTCGATCGTGCCGCCGCTGCCCTCGACGATGCCCTTGCTGACCGACAGGCCCAGGCCCGTGCCGCCGCGCGCGCGCTTGGTGGTCACGAACGGCTCGAAGACGCGCACGCCGAGGTGCTCGGGCACGCCCGGCCCGTTGTCGCGCACCGACACGCAGACCATGTCGTCGTGCAGATGGCCCGACAGCCAGATCGTGCGCTCCGGCTTGGTCGACTGGGACAGCGCGTCCTTGGCGTTCATCAGCAGGTTGAGCATCACCTGCTGCAACTGCTGCGGCCGCGCCATCGCCGGCGGCAGGCCGGCGGCGAACTCGACGGCGACCTTGATGCCGTGGCGGTTCCAGTTGTCGCCCAGCAGGCGCAGCGTGCGCGCGGCGATCTCGGCGAGCGACGTCGGCTGGGCCTTGCCGCGGTCGTCGCGCGCGAACTGCAGCAGGTCGCGCACGATCTCGGCGATGCGCTGGCCTTCCTCGGCGATCACCGTGGCGTTGGCGCCCGGGTCGTCGCCGTCGTGGATCAGCTGCGCGCAGTTGATGATCGTGTTGATCGGATTGTTGACCTCGTGCGCGACGCCCGCGGCCAGCTCGCCGACGGCGGCGAGGCGCTCGTTCTGCGCGACCTTGGCCTGCAGTTCCTTGCGCTCCGTGAGGTTGCGCAGGATGCCCGTGAAGAAGCGCTGGCCGTGGACCGTTCCCTCGCCGACCGACAGGTCGATCGGGAACTCGCTGCCGTCCTTGCGCTTGCCGACGACCTCGCGGCCGATGCCGATGATGCGGCGCTCGCCGGTGCGCAGGTAGCGGCGCAGGTGCTCGTCGTGCTCGGTGGCCACGGCTTCGGGCATCAGCATGGCGACGTTCTCGCCGACGACCTCGTCGCGGGTGTAGCCGAAGAGCTGCAGGGCGGCGTCGTTGATCGCCTCGACCGTGCCGCGCGCGTCGATGGTGACGCAGCCTTCGGTCATCGTCGCGACGATCGCCTGCCAGTACGCGGCGTGGCGCGCGGCGGCGTCGCGCTCGCGTTCGCGGACGGCGACGGCGTCGGCGACCGCGCGCTCGGTCGTCTGGGCGCTGTCGCGTCGCCAGCCGACCCGCGCGGCCGCCACGGCGGTCGACGCGGCCGCCACGGCGAACAGCCAGGGGAACGCCGCCGACTCCAGGCAGCACGACGCCGCGGCGCCGACCGAGGCCGCGCCGCTCGCCCAGATCCAGCGATCGACGCCGGACGCCGGCCGGCTGCCGGGGCGGATTGGGGGCATGGGAGACGACATGGCCACGCTCTCCATAGCGTTTCCTCCGCGGCTCGGCTACGAGGTCGGCCCCGGTCCTGGCTACGCACTAGAGCCCCGCTTCCCGACGGACCCGACTCGACAAACTGTCAACCCGGACGGACTCCCTGATGGCCAGGATCGTATTGATCGACGACGAGACGCGTCTGCAGCAGACGCTGGCGCGCTTCCTGGAACAGCAGGGCCACACGGTGTTCCGCGGCAGCAGCTTCCGCGAAGTCGAGAAGCATCTGCACCCGGGGTGCTTCGAGGTGCTGATCTCCGACATCGTGATGCCGGAGTTCGACGGCCTGCAGGTGCTGCGCGAGGTCGCCGAGGTCCGCCAGTGCCACGAGCCGGTCATCCTCATCACCGGCGAGCCCAACCTGCAGACCGCCTCCGAGGCGGTCCGCCGCGGCGCCTTCGACTACATCAGCAAGCCGGTCACCAAGGACCGCCTGCTCGAGGTCACCGCCCGCGGCCTGCGCCACGTGCAGCTGCTGCGCGAGCGCGACCACGCCCGCCAGATGGAGATGCAGGTGCTGCGCAACCTCGCCGCGCTCGGCGAGTCGGCCTCGGTGCTGACGCACGAGATCCGCACGCCGATCACCAGCCTGCGCCACGCGCTGCGCGCCGTCGGCGAGAAGCTCGGCATCGACGACCGCGTGCTGATCGAGGAGTTCGTCGCCAACCTCAACAAGATCGAGCGCATGCTCGGCCAGACGCTGTCGTTCGCGAAGCCGCTCAAGCTGCAGCGCCAGGACGTCGAGCTCGCGACGCTGGTCGCGCGCGCGGTCAAGGACGTCGCCCGGCTGCCGACGTGCTCGGACATGTCGACCGACGCGCAGGTCCCCGAGGGCATGCGGCTGTTCGTCGACGGCCAGTTGTTCGGCGAGGTGGTCACCAACCTGCTGCGCAACGCCGGCGAGGCCTGCAACGGCAAGGGCCACGTCGAGGTGACCGCGTCGGTGCGCAACGGCCGGCTGGTCCTGGACGTCGCCGACGACGGTCCAGGAGTTCCTCCCAACATGGCCGAGGAAATCTTCAAGCCGTTCCGTAGCCTCAAGGAATACGGCACCGGCATCGGGCTGGCCTTCTGCCGCAAGGTGGTCGAGTCGCACGGCGGCACGATCACCCTGCAGCCGCAGGCCGGCGGCGGCGCCTGCTTCCGCGTCGAAATGCCGCCGGAAGCGGTGCTCGCCAACGGATGCGTGCCGACGGGAAAGGAACCATGACCGACAAGCAGCAGATCTCCATCCTCCTGGTCGACGACCAGGCCATCGTGCGCGCGGCGTTCAAGTCGCTGCTCGAGCGGATCCCGCACTTCAAGGTCGTCGGCGACGCGCCGGACGCTCGTCGTGGCATCGAGCTGGCCAAGGAGGCCAAGCCGGACATCGCCATCCTCGACATCACCATGGCGGGCATGTCGGGCATCGACGCCGTCGGCCCGCTGAAGAAGGTCTCGCCGCACACGCGCGTGCTGATGGCCTCGCAGCACGAGGGCATGAAGTTCGTGCAGCAGGCGCTGCAGGCCGGCGCCGACGGCTACCTGTCGAAGGACAGCGAGCCGGAGGAGCTGGCGCTGGCGATCGAGTCGATCCGCCGCGGCGACAGCTACCTGTCGCCGAAGGTCGCCAACGGCATCATGGCCCGCGCCGTCCGCGGCGAGGTCCCGACGACCAACGACAGCAGCGCGCTGTCGGTGCTGACGCCGCGCGAACGCGAGGTGTTCCAGCTGCTGGCGCTCGGCAAGGCCAACAAGGAAGTGGCGGCGATGCTCGGCCTGTCGCTCGGCACGGTGAAGAAGCACCGCGAGAACCTGCAGCGCAAGCTCGACTGCCACTCGGCCGCCGAGCTGGCGCGCCTCGCCATCCGCGAAGGCCTGCTGAACGTCTGAGCCCCCGCGGCCGCGCTCGCGGCCGCCGCCGGCGCTCAGCCGGGCTTGCGCACGGTCAGCACCGGGCACTCGGCGAGGCGCACGACGCGCTCGGCCGTGCTGCCGAGCAGCGCGTGCTTGAGGCCGGTGTGGCCGTGGGTGCCGAGCACGATCAGGTCGGCGCCGAGTTCCTTGGCGCACGCCAGCACCTGCTCGTAGGCCTCGCCGTCGCGCAGTTCGGTGCGCACCGCGATGCCGGTCCCCAGCTCCTTGGCGGCCTCGGCCAGCCGCTCCTTGCCGCGCGTGTGCAGCTCCGCCTGCAGGTGCGGGAACGCCTCGGCCATGCCGAGGCCGCGCAGCGGGTAGTGGATCGTCGGCAGCACGTGCAGCAGCACGAGCTCGGCCTTGTCGCTGCGCGCGAGGTCGCAGGCGTAGGCCAGCGCGGCGGCAGCGGTCGGCGAGAAGTCGGTCGGGCAGACGATGCGGCGGAACTGGGGCATGTGGGTGGGGTCTCCTTCGGATCCTTCTGCCCATACCATCGGCGCGTCGGCGTCGGCGGCGAATACGGACTTCGGCCGGTTCGGGCGGTGCACTATCCTCGCCGCCGATGGATCTCGAACCGCTCGGCATCGTGCCTCCCGACAGCGACGGCCAACCCGGCCGGGACGCCGTCGTCCAGGGCATCGAGGCGCTGCTCGAAGAGGACAAGCTCGAAGAAGCGATCGAGGCCGCGCAGGACGCCCTCGCCGCCGGCGAAGGCAACGCCATCGACCTCACGTTCCTGCTCGGCGACGCCTACCTCGGCATGGGCAAGGCCAAGGACGCCGAGGCGCAGTTCCGCGCCGTGCTCGAGCACGACCCCGACTGCCCGTCGTCGCGCTGCTGGTTGGCGATGAGCCTGTTCCTGCAGTGGCGCTTCGACGAGGCCGAGGCGGCGGTGAAGCTCGCCCGCGAGGTCCCCGACGCGCTCGCCGACGCCGACGTCGTCCATGGCGCGCTGCTCGAACGACGCGGTCGCTTCGACGAGGCCGAGCCGTTCTTCCTGCGCGCGGCGGCAGCGCAGCCGGACAAGTACCCGCCGCCGGTGCGCATGCCGCGCGAAGCCTTCGACCGCGAGGTGCGCAAGGCCGCGCGCAAGCTGCCGCGGCAGTTCCGCCAGTGCCTCGACCGCGTGCCGGTGATCGTGCAGGACGTGCCCGAGGCGTTCCTCGCCGAGGGCGAGGACCGCGACGAGGTGGCGCCGGACATCCTCGGCCTGTTCGACGGCGTGCCGCTGCCGGAGACCAGCGAGTTCGACATGCCGCCGACGCGGCCCAACCGCATCTACCTCTTCCAGCGCAACCTCGAGCGCGCGGCCAAGGATCGCGACGACCTCGTCGACCAGATCCGCATCACGCTCTACCACGAACTCGCGCACTACCTCGGCTTCGACGAAGAGGACATGGACGAGATGGGCCTCGAGTGAGGCCCTCCGTCGGCCGTCGCGCGCGCCTCACTGGCCGAAGGTCACGCGCAGGCCGTTGCTCGTCACCACGTTCAGCGCGTTGACGTTCGGCGCGACGACCCAGGCCTGCAGGTAGGCCTGCAGACCGACGGCGGCGGGCAGGTAGGGGATCTGCCACGTGAAGTCGGCGGCGGTGCTGACGACCGCCATCGGCACGCCGGCGCTGATCGACGCGTCGTGCAGCGCGAAGCAACCGGGCGCGCCGAGCGACGCCAACGAGACCGGGTTGTTGGCGAAGTCGGTCGTGCCGATGGCGAAGCCCGCGGCGACCGATCCGGCCGGCAGGTTGGCGCCGTGGATCGGCATGGTCGTGCCGATGCGCGGCGAGCCGAAGACCGACAGCGTCGGGCCGCAGCCCTGGCCGTACGCGATCACCGTGCCCGGGTTCGTCGCGTTCAGCGCGCGGATCGTCAGGTTGTCGAGCGCCCACGACTCGTCGCTCAGCGATTGGATGCCGCCACCCTCGATGCGCATCGCGATCGTCACCGTCGACGCCGTGTGGCCGATCGCCAGGAAGGTCGGGTCGGCGCCGAGCCAGTACGCGCTGTCGGTGTAGAAGCTGCCCGGGCCGGCGAAGCCGAGGTCGACGCGGCGGGCCAGTTCGACGCCGGCGGGCGGCACGTAGCTCTGGACCTGCGAGGCCACGGCGTTGGCGAACGACTCGCGGAAGAACGTGTTGCCGTCGATCTCGATCGCGAAGTAGTCGCCGGACGGGTAGCTGCCGGTGCCGTCGAGCGAGTCGATCGCGGCGAACAGGAAGTCGAGGTGGATGGCGTTGTGCGGCGGCAGGTTGGTCAGCGTGACGCTGACCGTGTTGCCGGTCTCGCTGCGCAGGAACGAGCCGGCGAAGGCGCCGCCGGTCGGGCCGAGGCCGGCGAAGCCCTGCACGCCGGTGATCGCCGCGCTGCCGGCGGCGATCTGCGGCGGCAGGCCGTTCTCGAAGTCGCAGCTCAGCACGGTGGTCTGGGCGGCGGCGGCGGCGGTCAGGAGGGCGAGAGGGAGGACGTTGCGGAAGGCGTTCATGCCCACGGCAGCGGCGACGGCGCGGAAACCACACGCGCGGGCTGCAGATTTTCGCGGCTGCCGGCGGCAGGCGGGGGGGCGACCGCTCGCCGCGCGTGCCGCGCCGGCGGCCGCCGGGAGATCGTTCCCGCCCTGCGCCCTCAGCGCGCGTCGACCTTGACCGTCTCGCCGAGCAGGTTCATCAGCGCGCGCAGCTGGTCGTAGTCCTCGTGCTTGAGCCGGAACCACGTGTTGCACAGCCAGCCCTTGTCGAGCCCCTTGGTCGGCGTGCCGGCAGGCGGCAGGGCCTGTTCGTAGACGTGCGGCCCGACGCGTGCGAGCGCTTCCTGCACGCCGCGGTGGCCGACGATCACGCCGTCGCGGCTCGGCCGGATCTGGATCGAGCCGACCGCGTAGCGGCGCGACGGCTGCTGCTCGGCCGGTCGGCCGAGGATCGCCAGCGCCCACTCGCGGTAGACGTCGAACTCGTTGCCGACGCCGTACATGTCCCAGATCTTCTCGCCCGCGGGCCGGGCGCCGATCTCGGAGAACTTCAGCCCCTTGGGGCCGAAGAACCACTCCATGTGCGACGCGGCAGCGCGCAGGCCGAGCGC
Source organism: Planctomycetota bacterium (assembly GCA_040375075.1). Taxonomy (GTDB): domain Bacteria; phylum Planctomycetota; class UBA1135; order UBA1135; family UBA2386; genus UBA2386. Next base: position 7,616 of record JBEITC010000124.1, read on the forward strand.
GTCGACGACCAGTCGGTTCATCGCCCGCAGTTCCTCGTAGCCGCCGCGCTCGATCCGGTTGGTGACCGCGATCTGCGGCGAGATCCAGCGCTGCTGCGCCGCCTCGAGGCAACCGGGGAAGTAGTGCGACGCGAACTCGAGACGGATGCCTTCGGGCCCGCACAGCGTGTCGAAGAAGCCTTCGTGGCCCTCGATGAACTCCTCGAGCGCGATCGGCTGGGCCGCGGACGGCCGCAGCGTCGCGAGCGCTGCGCGCAGTTCGGCGGCGTCGGCGCAGCGGAACGTCGCCAGCGTGCCGAAGCCGGCGACGGGCTTGGCGACGACGGGGTAACCGCACCGCTCGGCGAACGCCAACGCTTCGGCCTCGCTGGCCGCCGACGCCGATTGCGCGCACGGCACGCCGCGCTCGCGCAGGAACGCCTTCATCGCCACCTTGTCGCGGCACAGCTTCGCCGTGCGCAGCGGCAGGCCGGGCACGCCGAGCGCCTCGCGCAGCGCCGCCGCCGGCTCGACCAGCGGCTCGTCGATCGTCTCGATCCGGTCGAACGCCGGCTTGCCGAGCTCGCGCGCGAGCCGCAGCAGCTCGCCGTCGTCGAGCAGCTTGTCGGTCGCGCGGTACGCGGCGAGCAGCGGCTTCAGCGCCGGCGACAGCTTGTCCGGCGCGCCGAGCCCGATCGCCGACACGCGGCAGCCGAGCGCGTGCAGCGCGCGCACGAAGCCGTGGTTGTAGACGTGCGTGTCGGGCGCCAGGAACAGGACGTGCATCGCGGGGCGCAGATCATGCCGATGCGCGCGCGGTCGCGGAAGCGCGTCGCGCGGCGCTCACGCGGGGTCGGGCCGGGGCACGACCTTGCCGCCGCGCACCGTCAACACGAGCGAGAGCGGCCCGTCGTTGTGCGCCTCCACGCGCATGCTCGCGCCGAAGCGGCCGGTCGCGACGGTCACGCCGGCGGCGGCGATCTGGTCGGCGACGCGGCGATACAGCGCGTCGGCGAGCGCTGGCGGCGCTGCGGCGGTGAAGTCCGGGCGGTTGCCGTGCCGCAACTCGGCGGCGAGCGTGAACTGGCTGACGACGAGGCAGCCGCCGCCGGCGTCGCCGACGGCGAGGTCGGTGGGCGTGCGGCCGGGGAAGACGCGCAGGCCGGCGACCTTGCGCGCCGTCAGGTCGGCCTCGGCCTCGCCATCGCCTTGCTCGACGCCGACGAACAGCAACAGGCCGCGGTCGATCGCGCCGACGGTCTCGCCGTCGACGACGACGCGCGCGGCGGCGACGCGTTGCACGAGCGTGATCACGCCCGGGACGCTACGCGCGGCCGCCGCGGCACGCGAGAGGGACGCGGCTCAGCCGCCGCGCACCTGGATCCTGGTCGGCTTGGCGGTCGGCGCCTTCTTGACGGTGACCGTCAGCACGCCC
>JBEITC010000113.1:0-9425 GCA_040375075.1 Planctomycetota bacterium
CGCGAGGCTCCGCATCGCGTGCGACCGATCCGATCGGTCGTCGTCGACGCATTCCCTGCAGGCACGGCCGGGAGCGCGCGTCGCCGCCTGCGTCGGCTCGCCGGCGCGATGCCGCAAAGCACCTTGCCGGCGGCGCAGGAACTCGCTGCCGCCGCGGTGCTGCAGGTGTGGCCGGGATTGTCGACGGCGGCCGCGGCGGGCGCAGTTCTCGCATTCGACGCCGAACTCGACGAGGCCGGGCTGAGCCGTTGCCTCGTGAGGGGCGCCATCGACGCCGGCGCCACGTGCTGGACGCACGCCGCCGTCGCGCATGCCGGCATCGATGGCATCGAGGTGCACGCGCCATGGTGCGGACGGCGCGCCGTGGTGCGTGCTCCGGTCATCGTGGCGACCGAAGCGTTCGAGTCCGTCGCTGGCGCGTTCTTCGTCGACGTCGGCGCGCGCCTCATACGGGGCGTCGCCGTCGGTTGCGCGGTCGCTTCGGCACAGGAGGAATTGGCTCGGATCGCGGTCGGCGCGATGGGCGTCCTCGAGGTGGCGCCCGGTCGCGCGCCGTCGACCGGGTGGTGGCGCTCGCCAGCGTGCGACGAGCCGCGAGCGTCCTGCCTGAGGGACCTGCCCGAACTCGGGCTCGACGAGCGCGCGCTGTTCGTCGGCGACGAGGTGGCGATCACGGCGCAACGCGCCGAGGAGTCGACGGTGGCGGGAACGCTGGTGCTCGAGGCGCCATCGCCGTTGCGGGCCTTGTCGGCAGCGCGCCTGTTGCGCGAGCGGCTGTTTCCAAGAAGTCGTCACGCCACGGCTGCGCCGATTCCGGGCGGCACGGGTCCGCGACTGCCACTGGAGCCGCTGTGGCGACGGCACGGCAGCGCAGCGTCGATCGTGGCGCGGCGCGCCGCAGCGAGCGCGGCGGCGCGGACGGCGCTGTGCCCGCATGACGGTGTGCTCGCGGCCGAGGTCGACGTCGCGCTCGCCGACGATGGCGCCATCTGCTTCGCCGACGTCGTCCGCAGGCTCTTCGCCGCCGGCGCGTGCCGCGATCCGCAGTGCCTGCTGCGAGCGCACGCCTGCTACCTGCGCAGCGCTGGCGACGTGCCGGATGCCGACGCAGCGGCTGCCGTCGCCGCCGCGATCGCGGCGCCTTACAGAGCCACCGTCACCGGTCGTTGAGCGCGGCGCCGCGACGCGGCGGCTATCATCGGCCGGATGCTCATCGCACTGCTGGTCGCTGCAGCGTTCGTTCCGCAAGGCGCCGAGATGCCCGCGGCTCCGTCGGCGCGCACGCTGACGTCCTGGATGTCGGCGATCGAGCCGGACGACGTCGAGTCGGCGTATCGCTCGATCCCGTGGCGAAACGACCTCGCGCCGGCGATGGCGGAAGCCAAGGCGCTTGGGCGGCCGATCCTGCTCTGGACGATGAACGGCCACCCGCTCGGCTGCACCTGAAACAACGGCGTCCGCGGACGCCAGTCGGTCTGGTCAGACCGGCGCATCCAGGAGTTGGCGCGCGAGTTCGTTCCCGTTGCGGCCGAAGCGTACCTGCTCTACCCCGAGGATCCCGGGCACCTTGCGCGCGTTGCCGACGATCCGGCGCATCGCTTCTTCCGACGGTTCGGCGAGTCGATGCCGGCAGACGATTGGCATGCACAAGGCACCAAGCAGGGCATCTACCTGATCGGGCCGGAGGGCGAGTACCTCGAAGGGCGGTGGGCGGCGAGTTCCGCCGCCGAGATGTTGCCGCGGTTCGAGCGAGCGGTCGAGCGCTGGCGGGAGCTGCGCAAGCAGCGGCGATACGCCAACAAGCCGGTGCCGGCGCGCGGCCACGCGACGCCGCCGGACCTCGCCGGCGGCGGCATGCTGTTGCGCGTCAGCCTCCGTGATCTTCCTGGCGCTACGCCGGAGGACGTCGTGCGTTGGCGGCCAGGCGCGTTCGACGACGCGAACTGGGCGACGTTCATGCAGTGGGCCTGGAACCAGGACTGGCACGCGATCGAGGACCCACGCCGGCTGGTGCCCGACGGCAACAGCGAGCAAGAGGTCGACGCGGCCGTGGCGCGACGCCTGTTCGCCGAGGTGTTCGTCGATCGCGTCCGCGGCCAGGCGCCGTCGTGGACGGCGGCGCAGGTGAAGGGTTGCAGCATGCGCATGCGCCGCGGGCGCGCGGCGGGCAAGGGCATCGTCGTCGAGTACGTCGGCGAGGCGGATCTCGGCGACCAGGAACACGGCGTGCGCGTGCGCTGCTTCGGACGCGGCGAGTTCGACGCGGGTGGTGCGCGCTGCACGGCGTTCGAGTTCGTCGGGACAGGGCTTCGCCACGGCGCGTACCAGGCGAACCAGCGCGCGCAGATGACGGCGCCGTCGCCGGTTGGTTTCGCGTTGCGGCTCCACGTCGACGACCAAGGCAAGCGTGGCGATCGGCGCTGATCGGACGCGACGCTGCCAGGTGGCTGGCTTGCCGCGCAGCCTCGCCCCGATCGGCCTCGGTGGCTGGCTGACGCTTGGCGAGAGCCTCGACGAGTGCCAGTCGGTCCGCCTGCTGCGCGCTGCGGTCGATGGCGGCATCGACCTCGTCGACCTCGCCGACGTCTACGCCGACGGTGGCGCCGAGCGGGTCTGTGGCGCGTTCCTGCGCGAGATCGATCGCGATCGGGTCGCCATCACCAGCAAGGTGTTCTGGCCGACGAGCGCGCGCGCCGAGGATCGCGGGCTGTCGCGTCGGCACATCCATGCCTCGATCGACCGGACGTTGGCGCGGCTCGGCTGCGAACACGTCGACGTGTACTTCTGCCACCGCGAGGATCCCGCGACGCCACTGGCTGAGACCGTCGAAGCGATGGGCGGCCTGGTCCGCGTCGGCAAGGCGCGCGCCTGGGGCACGAGTTGCTGGCGGCCGGCGACGTTGGCGCAGGCGCACGCGCTCGCGCGTTCGCTCGGCGTTCCGCCGCCTGCGGTCGAGCAGCCGCAGTACAGCCTGCTCGAGCGAGGCATCGAGCTCGACGTGCTGCCAGCGTGCGAACGGCTGGGCATGACCGCGTTCGTGTGGAGCCCGCTGGCCGGGGGCATGCTTACGGGCAAGTACCTCGATGCGACGCCAGCAGGCAGCCGCGGCGCACGGACGCGGTGGCTTGACGCCTACCAGGACGGGCGGGCGGACGTTGCGGTGCGGCGTTTCGTGGCGGCGTGTCGTGCCCGTGAATTGTCGCCGGCTGCGGTTGCCCTGGCCTGGGCCGCCAGCCAGCGAGGCGTTGGCGTTGCCTTGGTCGGCGCGTCCTCCGTTCGCCAGCTCGCCGAGAACCTCGACGCGATGCAGATGCTTGCCCGAGGCGCCGACCTCGGCTGGGTGGCGGAGAGTTTCCCCGATTCGTGGCGCCGTTGGTTGCGACGCGGACTGCAGCGATTTGCGAAGGCGATCCGTGGGGGAACCAGCTATTGACAGATTGGAGTTCGAAGGTAGTTTGTTGCGCACGAGGAGAGAGATGCGTGACGCATCGAGCCGCCTCGTAGCCATCACTGCCTAGGTGCATCCATGTTGTCCTCCCTGCTCGCCGCCCTATTCGTCCCCGCTGCTCCCACTGCCCTCGAGGTTACCGTTCCGGTGGTCGTCGCTCCGCAGGACTTTCCGAGCGGCAAGGGTTCGTCGTCGCCGAGCGGTGGCACGCCCGAGCCGACGTCGATGCTGCTGCTCGTCGGCGGTGCGGTCGGTTACGGCGTCTACCGCCTGAAGCGCGCGAAGAGCCAGGACTCGCAGGAGCGCTGAGCGTCCGTGTGGGCCGCGCTCGCGGGTGCGGCCCTGCTGTGGGTGTATTGGGGAACCCTCGCGAGCTACGTGAGGGATCAGCACTACCAAGAACACTTCCTCTATCTGTGGGTGTTCCTGGCGCTCGTGCTCGTTCGCACGGTGCGCGGTCCATTCCGCTCGCGGTGCGGAGCAGGCGGACGGCGTGATGCGATCGGGCTCGCGCTGATCGGTGCGAGCTGGATGGTGTTCGCCGCCTACAAGCTAGGCGGCAGCAACATTGCCGGTCGCACCGCCCTGGTCGCCTTCCTCACGGGCGTCGCGGTCTTGGCGCTGCCCACGTGGAACGTGCGCCGATGCCTGATGCACGGGCTGCTGATGCAGTTCTGCTTCGGCCTGCCTTACTCCGTCTACTACCCGCTGACGACCAAGCTGCAGTGGGGCGTGGCGCAGTTCGTCGCCCTGTTGCCGAAGCTCGGCCTTGCCTCGTACACGGTCGAGGGCGCGGTGATCGTGTTCCCGCACTACCGGCTGGCGATCACGTCCGACTGCTCCGGCGTCGGCCAGGCGCTCACGTTCCTCGGCATCGCCGCCTTGGGGGTGCTCAGCGCGGCGCGCAATCGCCGGCGCACGATCGCGTTGCTGGTCGCTGCCGTGGTGTTCGCGTGGCTCTCCAACCTTGCGCGCGTCGGCCTCTTCGTGGCGATGGTGGCATGGGGGGCGACCTGGAGCATCGACGACGCCGACTGGCATGCGCTCCTCGGCTTCCTCGTGTTCCTGCCGTTCGTCATCGCGTTCGTTGGTTGGATCCTGCGCACGCACCGGCCGTGGATCGCCGCGCCGATCGCGCCCGTGTCGTCGGGCCGACTGCGCACGGCGTGGCTCGCGGCGCCGTTCGTCGCGCTGCACCTGTGGCTCGGCGGCGACGCGAGCAGTGCGTTCGACGCGCCCGCCTACTGGGCCGGCATCGAGGCTCCGCCCGCGCATCGGATCCAGTTTCGCGGGCCGACCGAGGCGTCCGACAAGGTCGCCTACGACACGTCTTGGCTGGTCAATGCCCGCTTCGAGGCCGAGTCGGGCAGCGGCGAGTTCGACTTGTTCCACTACGCCACGCGTTCGCGCAGCCACCTTTGCGTGCACTACGTCGGCAACTGCCTGGGTGGCCCCGACGTCCGCGTCGAGTACCAGGCGCCGGTCGTGGTGGATGGCCGGACGTGGTGGCGGATCGCGTTGCCGCGGACCGATCGGAGCCTGGACACCCACGTGTACTACGCCTTCGAGGTCGGCGGCGAACGCCGGGACGACTCGGCGGCGACGCAGTTCGAAGCGCTCTGGCAACGGATCCTCGGCGGGTCTTGGGAGGTGCGCCTGTCCCGCCTGCAGTTCCCGGGGCCGATGCCCGGACAGCCGACGGAGCGCGAAGTCGCCATCCTGACGTGGCTTGGCCGGCTGACGGGCAGTCGCGACGGTTGAGGCGGGCGGCGGGCGCACTAGGGGTTTCCCCGGACTCGTCGGCCCCGTCCCATGGGGTATCCTGCTGTCCATGAAGTCGCGCATGGTCTCGGGTCTGTTGCCCCTGTTCCTCGCCGGTGGCGTGTGCGCGCAGCGCGTCGCCGAAGCGGCCGAGCCGAACCAGACGGCCGTTACGGCGACCTCCTTGGCGATCGGACGGGAAGCCTTCGGCGTCCTGGCTGGCGCCGGCGACGTGGATTGGTACGCCGTCACCGTTCCTGCGGGCGTGCGATTGCGCGCCGAAACCGGCCCGGGACTCGGTGCGCAGGCGCGCGACACCGTGGTCACGCTGCTCGACGCCAGCGGGTCGCCGCTGCGCAGCAACGACGATGGCGTGGCGTCGGGTTGGTACTCGCGCCTCTACGCGCCGGTCCTCCCGGCCGGGCAGTACTTCCTCGTCGTCGAGGCAGGGCCGAACGCCCAAGCCGGCGGCTCGTACACGCTCGACGTGCGCGGCGTCGTCGCTGCGGTCACGCCGCCGCCGCTCGCGCCCGAGGGCCCGGAGAGCAACGACCCGCGGCTGGGTGGCGTCGCGACGGGCGTGACCTTGCCGGCGCGTTGCAGCGGTGCGGCGACGAGCACCGGTCTTGGTGGGGACTGGGACTTCTACCGCTTCGCGCTGACGGCCGAGTCGTTCGTCGAGGCGCGCGTCGACGCAACCGCGTCGCATCCGTCGTCCCCGCGACTCGACGATCCGGTCCTGTACCTGTTCGACAACAGCGCGCCGCCGAACCTGCTCGCCGGCCCCTTCCAGTCGACGAGCTTCGGCGCCTACGACGCAGCGCTCGAGGCGCGTTTGCCGGTCGGCACCTACCAGATCGCGATCCGCGGTTGGAATGGCAGCATCGGCGGCGCGTACTACCTCGATGTCGTCCGGCGCGACGCTGGCCGCGTGACGGTGTTCCCGGGCGGGTGCGGCGGCCGTTCGCTCGACGTCGCGACGACCGATGCCGGGCCCGCGGCGCCACTGCGTCTCGAGCGGCCGGTGATCGGCACCACGCTCAGCCTGCTCGGCGCCAACCTCGGCGCCAACGCGTTCACCTTCCACGTCGTGGGCTTCGCGTCGACGTTCGTCGATCTCGGGATGCTCGGCGCGCCGGGATGCGCGCTCGAGGTCAACTACGTCGACACGCCGCTGTATCTCGCCGACGCCGGCGGCCGCGTCGTCTATCCGCTGCCGCTGCCGGAAGCGACGTCGTTGCTCGGCCTCGCGGTCGAGAGCCAGGCTGCGGTCTTCGACCTGAGCAATGCGCTCGGCGTGACGCTCAGCAACCGCGTCGCCGCGATCGTCGGCCACTGACGCGACGAAGCGCCATCAATCGATAGCGGGCGTCTCGCAGACGATGCGGGCGCCGCGCGGGCTGTCGTCGACGAAGACGCGGCCGCCGTGGCTCTCGACGATGCGGTGGGTGATGGCGAGTCCCAGGCCCGTACCGCGTCCCGGCGCCTTGGTGGTGACGAACGGCTCGAAGACGCGGTGGCGCTGATCGACCGTGATGCCAGCGCCTTCGTCCTCGACGATCAGCCGCACGGCGCCCTCGGCGCGCTCGATCGCGACGCGGATGCTGCCGCCGCGCGGGCTCGCATCGAGCGCATTGCGCAGCAGGTTGAAGAGCACCTGCCGCCACTCGCCGGCGTCGCCGGACAGCGTCGGCCCGTCGCTCGCCGCCTCGATGCGCAGCGCGACGCCGGCCTCCGCCAATTGGTGCGCGAACAGCGCGCCGACCTCGCGGGCTTCGTCGCTCAGGCGAAGGGGCTCGCGGCGCGGCTGGTCCTGGCGCGCGAAGCGCAGCAGGCGGGACGTGATGTCCTTCGCCCGCAGCGCTTCCTTGCGCAGGATCTCGAGGTACTCGACCTGGGCAGGATCGGCGGCAGCGGCCTTCCGCGCGTCGCGCAGCAGTCCGTCCGCGGCGGCGACGATCGAGGCGAGCGGGTTGTTGATCTCGTGCGCGACGCCGGCGGCCAGGGTGCCGAGTTGCGCGAGGCGCGCCGAGCGCAGCGCTTCCTGCGTGCGGGCTTCGACGCGCGCCTCGAGGTCGTCGTGGTGGGCGCGGATCTGGCGAGCCATGGCCCGGAACGCGCCGGCGAGGTCGCCGAGCTCGTCGTCGCGACGACGAGGGATGTCGGTGTCCAGCTCGCCGCGGCCGAGGCGGGCCGCCGCCTCGCGCAGGTCTTCGACCGGGCGAAGCACGCGTTGCAGCATGTTCCAACCAAGCAGGCCGAGCGTCGCCAGGCCCGTGACGCCGAGGAGCAGCAGCAGTTGCCGCATCAGGTCGCTGCGGCTGTCGAGGTCGTCGCCAACGGCGCGTGACTCGCGCTCGATGGTCGCTGCAAGGCTCGCGGCGGCGTGGCGGCACGCCCGCAGCGGCTCGCGCAGGCGATCGAGCGCGGCGCCGTCGCGCAGCAGGAGGTCCATGCGGTCCAGTTCGACGCGGATGCCGTCGACGAGACGGTCTTCGTCGTGTTCGTGCCCGGCGCGCGACGGGTCGACGGCCGGCTGCAGACGCCGCACGGTGGCGATCGCCGCCGCGAGGTGCTGGCCGACGTCGCGCCGCACGACCGGCTCGGCTGTGGCATCGGTCAGGGCCGGCGCGTCGATCCACTGCTCGACGCCGCGGATCTCGTCGAGCATGGCCCGCACGACGGCGACCTCGCGCAGTTCCTCGAACAGGCGCTGGATGTCCTCGTGCACGGCGCGCGCGTAGGTCCACTGCGCGAAGCTCGCGGCGCACAGGGCGGTCGCCAGCGGCACGAATGCGAACAGCACGGCGCGTCGCAGCGGCCGGCGGCCCTTGATCGTCGGTTCACCGGGCATCGCGCCGCCACTCCAGGTCGAGGCCGAGCAGCGTCTGCATGCGGGCGGGCACGACGCCGAGCCAGCGTCGGTCCGGCAAGCCGAAGTCAACGGTCGCCACGGGTCCATGGCCCTGCAAACGCAGGGGACGACCCGGCAAGGCGCAGGACCACAGTTGCATCGGTTGCTGCATGACGCGATCGCCGAACGTCAATTGGCCGACGAAGAGCAGCCGTTCGACGCCGGGCAGGTCGGTCGTCGCTGCGGCGACGAGCTTGGCGCGGTAGACGATCTCGTCGGCGCGCCGGACGCCGAGCACGCGGTGCAGGTCGAGGCCATCGTCGCTCGCCAGCGAAGTGGCCGACGCGAGGTCGATGCGCAGTTCCAGCTCGCCGTTGTCGCCGTCGCGTCGCAACGTGCCCGTGACGGTCGGGCAGGCGGCGACGAGGCGCGCGCGACCGTCCTCGACCAGGAAGCGCACCGAGGAACCGTCGGCGTCCAGTTGGAACGCGCGTGGCCTCGTGTCGCGCTTCTGCGGCGGCAACTGCGGCAGCTCGCGCGCGCGCACACGCTCTGGCGCTGCCGGCGCCGTTTCCGGCAGCGCGCGAGGAGCGAACACCGCCAGACCGCACAAGACGGGCGCGAACACGCGGGGGTCGAGCAGGTGCCGGTTCATGCCGAGGCGCGGAAGGCTCGCCAGAACGATGGCCGCCAGAGATCGCGTGGGTGGATGGTATCGCCGGACAACGTCACGACGAGGTCGGCGATCGCCGGCCACCGCGCCATGGTGCGAACGGCCGTGCGCACTAGCCACGGATGTCGCAGTCCGCGCTGCAGCCAGCGCGAGGCGTTGAGCCGGGGCGCGAGTTCGCGTCGGCGCGCCTCGGCGTAGTCGTCGAACGCCGCCCGCTCGTCCGCCGGTTGCTGCAGTGCGGCCGCGACCGCTTCAGCCGCCGCGCGCGCGCCGAAGAGGGCGAAGTAGATGCCCTCGCCGGTCAGCGGATCGACGTAGCCGGCGGCGTCGCCGACCAGCAGCGCGCCGGGCGCCGTAGGCCGCTCGACGTCGTGGGCGAACGGGCCGATGCCGCGCCAGGGCGTGACGCGCTGCGCTGCCGCCATCAGGCCGAGCAGCCGGTCGTCGCCGGCGAGCTTGCGCCGCAGCAGGTCGTCGTAGTCGCCACGCGCTTCTGCGCGCAGCTCCGCCTTCGGCAGCACGACGTTGACGCTGAACAAGCCGGCGTCGACGGTGGTCGCGGCGAAGAACCCGCGGGGGAACAGGCGCACCGACGCGGCTGCCTGCGGCGGCACGCCGGCGAAGTGCGCGGTCAGCGCGAACTGCTGCAGCCACGGCACCGGTCGCTGCACGCCGAGGTCGCGGGCGAC
>JBEITC010000492.1:0-2928 GCA_040375075.1 Planctomycetota bacterium
CGTGCCCGCTGGCTTCGGCGCGCTCGGCCCCGCCGCCGACGCGCCCGCGTGCATGCCCGACGTCGTGCTGGCGCCGCTGCTCGGCTGCGACCGGCGCGGCGGGCGGCTCGGCTGGGGCAAGGGTTACTACGACCGCATGCTCGCCGCGCGCGACGCGGCGGCGGCGTGCGGCGCGGGGCAGCGACCGTTCGTCGTCGGCGTTGCGTTTTCCTGCCAGCTCGTCGCCGACGTGCCGATGGACGCGCACGACCGCCGCCTCGACGCAATCGTCACCGAGGAGGGCTGGCTCGCGTGCTGACCGTCGTCTGGGCCTACCGCCGCACCGGCAAGTTTGCGTTCCATGTGCTGACCGGCGCGCTCGAGACCGACCCGCGCACGGCGGCCGTGCCGGTCGTGTTCGCCAACGGCGTCGACGCCGTCGTCGCCGCGGTGCGCGAGGCGTTGGCGCGCGCCGGCGGCCGCGTGCTCGTCGGCTGGTCGTTCTATTCGCCGGACGCAGCACAGATGTTCGACGAGCTGCGCGCCGTCAAGGCGCAGATCGACGACCCGCGCGCGCTGCACGTCTGCGGCGGCGTGCACGCCAGCGCCGAGCCGGAGGCGACGCTGCGCGCCGGCTTCGACCTCGTCGCCGTCGGCGAGGGCGAGCGGCTGGTGCGCGACCTCGTCGACTGCCTGCAGCACGGCGGCGAAGCGCGCGACCTGCCCGGCGTCGCGTCGCTGCGCGATGGCGCGCTGCGCAAGAACGGCCGCGCCGACCGCATCGCGCTCGACGACTTCCCGCCGTTCGGCCCGGCCCACGGCCGCTACGGCCCGATCGAGATCACGCGCGGCTGCGTGTACGCCTGCCGCTTCTGCCAGACGCCGTACTTCGCCGGCGCCAACTTCCGCCACCGCAGCGTCGACAACGTGCGGGAATGGGCGCGCTGGCTCGTCGGCCGCGGCTTCCGCGACTTCCGCTTCCTGACGCCGACGTCGCTGAGCTACGGCACGCACGGGCCCGAGCCGGACCTCGCCGCCGTCGAAGCGCTGCTCGCCGGCGTGCGCGAGGACATCGGGCCCGCGCGCAAGCTGTGGTTCGGCACGTTCCCGAGCGAAGTGCGCCCCGAGCACGTCAGCGACGCGAGCCTGCGCCTGCTCAAGCGCTGGGTCAGCAACCGTTCGCTGATCGTCGGCGGCCAGTCGGGCAGCGACCGCGTGCTCGCGCACAGCAAGCGCGGCCACGACGCCGCCGAGGTCGAGCGCGCGGCCGCCAAGTGCGTCGAACACGGCTTCGTGCCGCACGTCGACTTCCTGTTCGGGCTGCCGCACGAGACCGCCGACGACGTCGCGGCGACGCTCGGGCTGATGGATCGGCTGGTTGCGCGCGGTGCGAAGGTGCATGGCCACACCTTCATGCCGCTGCCGGGCACGCCGTATCGCCGCGCTGCGCCAGGCGCCATCGACGACGCGACGCGGCAGGCGCTGCTGCGGCTGGCGTCGAAGGGCCAGCTGTACGGACAGTGGGCGCAGCAAGCCGAGACGGCTGCGCGTATGTCGACGACGGCGCAGAGCAAATAGGCGGCGAGCGCCGCGAAATCGCGCGCCCTATTACGCTCACGAGTGTCGGGGATTTTGCCTAGCGATTTTCCACAGTGACTCGCAGTGGGCGACGCGCACCTCCCATGGCATGGCGCGTTCAGCGTGTGGAATCGCGCGCGAGTCACGGATTGAGACACGGCGACGCGGTCGGATCCGGCGTCGGTGCAGAGGCAGCTAGTGTGCGTATTGACGGTTTCTCGCCGTCTCACCCGCCGTTCTCGCTGACGGCGCCCCCTCGCTACGCACCATGACCAAGAGCTTCTCCGCCACGTTCTCGAGCCTGATCCTGCTGAGCGCGCCCCTGCTCGCCCAGGCGCAAGCTGGCAATCCTCCTGCGACGATCCCGCTGCAGGCGCGGTTGGCGTTCCAGGCGAACGGCGCGGACGTCACGGCGTCGCTGCAGTTCACGTTCACGATCTACTCGGTGAGCGCGGGCGGCGCGGCGATGTGGACCGAGACCCATCCGGCGGTGCAGGTGCGCAACGGCCTGTTCAAGGTCGAGCTGGGTAGTCGCACGGCGTTCCCGGTCAACCTCTTCGACAGCGGCGACCTGTACGTCGGCGTGACCGTCGGCACGGACACCGAGATGGTGCCGCGCACCAAGCTGACCAGCGCCGCGTACGCGCAGCTGGCGAAGAACGCCGTCGACGTGAAGAACCGCGACATCAATCCGCGGTCGGTCACGGTCAATGGCGTGCAGGTGATCGACCAGAACGGCAACTGGGTGGGTTCGCCGACGGGACTGGTGGGCCCGCAGGGACCTGCGGGTGCGACGGGTGCGACGGGTCCGCAGGGTGTGAAGGGTGATGCTGGTGCGACGGGTGCTCAGGGTGACGTCGGCCCGCAGGGCGCGAAGGGTGATACTGGTGCTACCGGTGCGACTGGCGCGCAGGGAGCACAGGGCATCCAGGGCGAGCAAGGCCCGCAGGGTGTGAAGGGCGACACCGGTGCGCAGGGCGCACAGGGTGACGTCGGCCCGCAGGGCGCGAAGGGTGACACTGGTGCGACCGGCGCGACTGGCGCGCAGGGCGCTCAGGGCATCCAAGGCGAACAAGGCCCGCAGGGTTTGAAGGGCGACACCGGTGCGCAGGGCGCACAGGGTGACGTCGGCCCGCAGGGCGTGAAGGGTGACACTGGCGCGACTGGCGCGACTGGCGCACAGGGCATCCAGGGCGAACAAGGCCCGCAGGGTCTGAAGGGCGATACCGGTGCGCAAGGCGTGCAGGGTGACGTCGGCCCGCAGGGCGCGAAGGGTGATACTGGTGCTACCGGCGCGACTGGCGCGCAGGGAGCTCAGGGCATCCAGGGCGAACAAGGCCCGCAGGGTCTGAAGGGCGACACCGGTGCGCA
>JBEITC010000514.1:0-2762 GCA_040375075.1 Planctomycetota bacterium
GATGCGCCCGCCACACCTCCCGCCCCTTCCCCCCCCCCGCCATCTCAGCCCGCCCAGCCCCACACCCCCACCCGCCCCCCGCTCCCCCCACCCCGTCGCGCTCCCGCGACCGTCGCGCCCCCGCGACGCAACGCCGACCCCACGCTGCCACCGCCCTGTCCGCCACGCCAGCAGCGAGCACTCGGTGCGCCACCGTCGCACGAGCACGACGCCGCGTCCGGCACCAACCTCCGCGCACGACCAGCCCCGCCAACCGTTTCGCCCCGTGCCACCGCGACATCGCGCGCGCGGCCCTGCGCGATGCGGCGCTTGGCAAGTCGCTTGCTCCCTGCCGTCGTGACCCGCGCCCGCAAACCGAAGCACGTTCCCGCCGCCGCCGAGGCGGAGTTCTACGCCGAGTCCAAGTGGTGTGGCGCCTGCCGCGCCGACGTCCGCTTCCTGATGAGCGTCAACCACAGCTACTGCATCCAGTGCGGCGGCGTGGTGAAGCTCTTCGACGGCGATGGTTCCGGCCGCTTCGGCGAACGGGTCCTGCTCCACAAGTGGCAGGCGTCGTGACCCGACGGCGGTCGTTCGCAAGCAGACCCTGATCGTCTCGTTCGTTCCGTCTCCATCCTGTCCCTCCGCAACGTTCCGACCCGATTCCCTGATCCCTGCTTCGACCTGCCGGCCTCCTCCCGGCAGGTCGTTGCGTATTTGCCGGCCGCTGCCCATCCTGCGGTCTCCCGCAACCCGAAGGATCGCGTCCCGTGCAGCTGCCCGAGTTCCGCAACGAGCCGTTCACCGACTTCTCCCGCCCCGACGAACACCAGGCCTACGAGCGCGCGCTCGCCAAGGTGCAGAAGGAAGTGCTCGGGCGCACGTGGTCGTGCTGGATCGGCGGCGTCGAGGTCCACGGCAAGAAGACCTTCGACGGCTTCGACCCCGGCGAGCTGAGCCGCAAGATCGGCACGTACCAGCAGCTGACCGCCGCCGACGCGGACCGCGCCGTCGAAGCCGCGCACGCCGCGTTCCCGAAGTGGGCGGCGACCGACCCGACGGAGCGCGTGCGCATCTTCCTCGAGGCGGCCAAGCGCCTGCGCGAGCGCAAGCACGAGTTCTCGGCGCTGCTGACGTACGAGGTCGGCAAGTCGTGGGCCGAGGCCGACGCCGACACTGCCGAGTGCATCGACTTCCTCGAGTACTACGCCGGCCAGATGCTGCGCATGGCCGAGCCGCAGCCGGTCACGCCGGTCGCCGGCGAGCGCAACACGATGATCTACATCCCGCTCGGCGTGGCCGCGATCATCCCGCCGTGGAACTTCCCGCTCGCGATCATGGCGGGCATGGCGAGCGCGGCGCTGCTGGCCGGCAACACCGTCGTGCTCAAGCCCGCGTCGCAGTCGCCGGCGATCGCCGCGCACTGGGTCGCGCTGATGCACGAGTGCGGCCTGCCGAAGGACGTCCTCAACTTCGTGACCGGCCCCGGCGCCGAGGTCGGCGGCGCGATGGTCAAGCACAAGCTGACGCGCTTGATCTCGTTCACCGGCAGCCGCGACGTCGGCCTGTGGATCTTCGAGCAGTCGGCCAAGACGCCGAAGGGCCAGATCTGGATGAAGCGCCTCGTCGCCGAGATGGGCGGCAAGGACGCGATCTTCGTCGACAAGGACTGCGACCTCGACAAGGCGGTCGACGCCGTCGTCGCGTCGGCCTTCGGCTTCCAGGGCCAGAAGTGCTCGGCGTGCAGCCGCGCGATCGTGCACCAGGACGTCTACGACGAGTTCGTGCGCCGCATCGTGCCGAAGGCCCAGGCGATCCAGCCCGGCCATCCCAGCGGCAAGGGCGTCGGCTTCGGCCCGATGATCGACGCCACGGCGCAGAAGAAGACGCTCGACTACATCGCGACCGGCAAGAAGGAAGGCAAGCTGCTGGTCGGCGGCACGGCCGGCCCCAAGAACGGCCACTACGTCGTGCCGACGGTGTTCGCCGACGTTGCGCCGACCGCGGCGATCAGCCAGGAGGAGATCTTCGGGCCGGTGCTCGCGATCTCGAAGTGCAAGGACTTCGAGGACGGCCTCGCGATCGTCAACAACACCGAGTACGGCCTGACGGGCGCGATCTTCACGCACGACGAGAAGCACAAGGAAGAAGCGCGGCGGCGCTTCCACGTCGGCAACTTCTACATCAACCGCAAGTGCACGGGCGCGCTCGTCGGCGCGCACCCGTTCGGCGGCTTCAACATGTCGGGCACGGACAGCAAGGCCGGCGGCCCCGACTACCTGCTGCAGTTCCTGCAGGCGAAGACGATCAGCGAGAAGATCGGCTGACGCGCCCACTCACGGCGTGACGTTGGAGCGCAAATGCGAGTGCGCCGTCCGCCGGGCAAAAGTCATTGTGGCGCGCGCCCCACCGCGGCGCGCAGGCTGCTAATGTCGTGCGGTCGTTTCGGCTCTCGCCGGGCAACTTCGCCCACCTGCCGTGCGACTCCACCAGTTCTTCTCGCATGATCACTCGCCTCCTTTCCCTGTCCTGCGCAGGACTTCTCGCCTCGATCGCAAGCGCCCAGTGCTTCGAGACCAACTTCGGCACGCAGATCGGCCTCGGTGACGACACCCTGCTGCCGGCGCAGGCCCTCGGCTTCTACTTCCCGATGGGTGCGACGAACTACACGCACATCATCCCGAACACGAACGGCGTCGCGTTCCTGCACACGGCCGCCACCGGCGCGCTCGGCACGACGGCCACCGGCTACAGCACGAACTCCGCGACGATGCTGACCAACC
>JBEITC010000087.1:0-10624 GCA_040375075.1 Planctomycetota bacterium
CCGGCGGCGATCGCGTCCTGGACGATGGCGGCGGCGGCGGCAGGCGGCGCGACGATCGACACGGCGCGCGGCGCGCCCGGCACGGCGGCGAGCGACGGATGCACCGTGGCGCCTTCGCAACTCGTCAGCTTCGGGTGCACGCCGACGACCGGCAGGCCGTGCTGCTGGTAGCAGCGCAGCGCCTTGTTGCCGTACTTGCTGCGGTCTGCCGACGCGCCGACGACGGCGAACGATCCGACGGCGAGGAAGGCGGCGACGTCCGGGGCGTGCTGGCGCATCGTCGGGCTCCGGCTCAGCGCCACGCCGGCTGCTTGCCGAGCTTCATCGGCTTGTCGGCGGCGTTGGCGACGGACCAGCCGGTCCAGAACGCCAACCGCGCGATGCGCTCCATCTTGGCGCCGTCGAGCTTGTCGGCGTGGTCCGTGACCTGGTGGTAGTCCTCGTGCTCGCCGTTGCAGAAGAACACCACCGGGATGCCCTTCTTGGCGAAGTTGTAGTGATCGCTGCGCTGGTAGTACTTGTCGCCCGAGGTGAACTTCATGCCCATCGTGTCGCCGAACGTCGCGGCGTCGCGGACGATGGTCGAGAACATGTTGTGCTTGTTGCTCGGCGTGACCGTCACCTCGTCGGGCCCCGACTCCGGGCCGCTGCGGCCGATCATGTCGGTGTTGACGTTCGCCACGAGCTGGTCGGCCGGCCACGTCGGGTGGTCGGCGTAGTACGCCGAACCCCACAGGCCCAGCTCCTCGCCCGAGACCGACAGGAAGATCACGCTGCGCTTGGGCTTCTCGGCCGACTTGGCGTAGGCGGTCGCGATCGCCAGCAGGCCCGCCGAACCCGAGGCGTTGTCGTCCGCGCCGTTGAAGATCTCGCCGTCCATGCGCGTGCCGACGTGGTCCATGTGCGCGCTGTAGACGAGCGCTTCCTTGGCGAGCACGGGGTCGCTGCCGCGCAGCACGGCGACGACGTTGCACGCGGTCGCCGCCTCGTCGACCTTGACGCCGAGCGCGATGCTCGCCGCGACGCCGTCCTTGGCCTGCGGGCGCTCGCCCGTGCCGGCGACGAACGCCGCGACCGCGTCGGACTGCAGGCCGAGTTCGGCGAACAGCTTGGCGCTCGCCGGCATCGACAGCACGAACGTCGGCAAGGCGCCGCCGCCGCCCAGCATCGCGCCGAGGCCGCCCATGCCGTCCTCGCCGCCCGCGAAGCGCGCTTGCAGCGAGTCCTTGCCCGGCGAGACCGCGAGGTAGTTGAGCACGTCGGCGAGGCCGTAACGGTCCTCCAGCTGCACGAACACCACCGCGGCGGCGCCCTTCTTGGCCAGCGCCTTCGCGGTCGAGCCGATCTGGTTGAAGGTCTGGAACGACATGCCGAACTTCTGTTCGACGGTCAGGTTGCCTTCGACGCGGCCCTTCGGCGCGCGCGCGACGACGACGGCGACCGCGCCCTCGAGCGACTCGTCCTCCTTGACGTCGGCGTTGGCGCCGCGCACGCGGCCAAGGCCACAGAAGCGCAAGGCGCCCTTGTGCGCGAAGTCCTGCGGCTGGCCGCCGAGCACCGCGAAGCCGTCGACGAGCGCGAGGCCGCCGAGCTCGAGCTTCGTCTCCTTGGTCACGTACGTGCGGCGCACGCCGTAGTTCTGGAACCAACCGCGCACGCCGTCCTTCTCGTCGCCGAGCGGCTCGAGTCCCAGCGACGCGAAGTGCTTCTGGATGTACGTCGCCGCCGCCAACTGGCCGGGCGAGCCGGTCAGGCGACCCTGCAGTTCGTCGCTGGCGAGGAACGCCGCGTGCTGCATCAGCTCGTCCTTGGTGATCGTCGCCATCGCCGCGGGCGGAGTCGGCGAGGTGGTCGGCGTGGTCGGCGTGGACTCCGCCGGAGCCTGGGCGAACAGCGCGGCGGTGAAGAGGACGAACGGCAGCGGCCGGAGGAGCATCAGAGGGTCGTTGGTGTCAGGAGCGAGCCCGGCGAGAATACGACGCCCGGCGGATCGGGCCAACGTGGCCGCTCCGGCTTCCGTCCTGTTGCCCGCGATGACCACACCCCCGCCACCGTCTCCCCGCCTCGGCCGCCGCGCCTTCCTGCTCGGGGCCGCCGCGCCACTCGCGCTGCCCGCCGCCCCGGCACGCCGGCCCGACGACGCCGACGACATGGCTGCGGCCGGTCGCCTTGCCGGCCTGTCGTTCGACGAGGCGCAACGACGGCAAGCCAAGGGCCAGCTGCAGGAACTGCGCGACGGCTACGCGGCGGTGCGGCAGGCGAAGATCCCGTTCTCGCTGCCGCCGTGCGCTGCCTTCGACCCGCTGCCGCCGGGCGCGAGCCGTCCGCAGTGGAAGCCGAAGGCGATCCTGGCGATCCCGGCCGACGCGCCGATGCCGGCGACCGACGCCGACCTCGCCTTCGCGCCGTTGCTCGACCTCGCCAGCCTGCTGCGCCAGCGCAAGGTCACGTCGGTCCGGCTCACCGAGCTCGCGCTCGACCGGCTGCAGCGCTTCGACCCGCAGCTGCTCTGCGTCGTCACGCTGCTGCGCGAGCAGGCGCTCGCGCGCGCCAAGGAACTCGACGCCGAGCTCGCCGCCGGCAACAACCGCGGACCGCTGCACGGCATCCCCTACGGCGCCAAGGACCTGTTCGGCTGGCCCGGCGCGCCGACGACGTTCGGCGGAGCGCCGTGGCGCGACCATGTCTGGGACGTGACCGCGACGCCGCTGCAGAAGCTGCACGACGCCGGCGCCGTGCTGGTCGCCAAGCTGTCGCTCGGCGCGCTCGCCATGGGCGACCTGTGGCACGGCGGCCGCACGCGCAATCCGTACGACCCGGAGAAGGGCAGCAGCGGCTCGTCGGCGGGCTCGGCGAGCGCCGTCGCCGCCGGACTCGTGCCGTTCGCGCTCGGCACCGAGACGCTCGGCTCGATCGTCTCGCCATGCCGGCAGTGCGGCGTCGCCGGCCTGCGGCCGACGTTCGGCGCCGTCAGCCGCCACGGCGCGATGCCGCTGTCGTGGACGATGGACAAGGTCGGCCCGATCGCGCGCAGCGCCGTCGACGCCGCGCTGGTGTTCGACGCGATCCGCGGCGCCGACGGCCGCGACCCGGCGGCGCGCAACGTGTTCTTCCGGGCCGAACTCGACGTCGACCTGAAGTCCGTGCGCGTCGGCGTCCTCGACCTGAAGGGCTTCCCGTCGCGCGCCGAGGACAAGGCGTTCCTCGACTGGCTCGGCGGCGCCGCGCACAGCGTGCGCAAGGTGACGCTGCCCGACGCGCCGTACGGCGGCATGCTGGCGATGCTGCACGCCGAGGCCGCCGCGGCGTTCGACGAAGCGACGCGCGCGGGGCTGCTCGACCAGTTGCCGGGCCAGGGCCCCAACGACTGGCCCAACCAGTTCCGCAGCGCCCGCACGATCCCGGCGGTCGAGTACCTGCAGGCGAGCAGGGCCCGCACGCAGCTGTGCGCCGACATGCAGCGCGCGCTCGATGGCCTCGACGTGCTGGTCGCGCCGACGCACGGCGGCCCGACGCTGGTCGCCACCAACCTCACCGGCCATCCGGCCTACGTGCTGCCGGTCGGCCGCAGCGAGCGCGACGGCGGCCGGCCGACGATGCTGCAGCTGGTCGGCTCGCTGTATGGTGAGACCGATCTGCTCGCCGTCGCCGCCGCGTGGCAGCGCGCGACCGACCACCACCGCGCGCGCCCGGCGCTCACCCGATGAACCTCCGCCCGTCCCCCATCGCGCAACGGCGCCTGCTGTTCGCGCTCGCCGCGCTCGCCTTGCTGCTGCTCGTGCGCTGCGTCAGCGGCCCGTCGCTCGCCGAACGGGAGCAGGCGATCGTCGCCTGCGGCAAGGCGTTTCCGATCGGTTCCCGCGTCGTGACGTGGCGCGAACCCGGCGCCTACGACGCCTACGTCGAAGGCAAGCGCTTCGCCGACGGCGAGCCGCCGGACGGCAAGAAGCGCTACGCGCCGCTGCGTGGCGATCTGCCGGCAGCGCTCGCCGATGCGGCTTCTCGCGGCCGCCTGACGCTCGACGAACTGCAGAAGGTCGTGCACACGTTCGTCATCCACTACGACGTCGCCGGCACCTCGCGCCAATGCTTCAAGGTGCTGCAGGACCTGCGCACGCTGTCGGTGCACTTCCTGCTCGACGTCGACGGCACGATCTACCAGACGCTCGACCTGCACGAGAAGGCGTGGCACGCCACCTACGCCAACGACTTCTCGATCGGCGTGGAGATCGCGCACCCGGGCGCGTGGAAGCAGCCGATGAACGCCGACATGGCGCGCTGGTACGGCAAGGACGACCAGGGTTGGTTCATGAAGACGCCGGCGTGGATGAAGGAGCCGGGCATCCGCACGCCGGGCTTCGTCGCGCGGCCGGATCGCGCCGACATCGTCGCTGGCGAGGTGCAGGGCAGCGTCTACCACCAGCTCGACTTCACGCCGCAGCAGTACGCGGCGCTGGCGCGACTGTGCGCCGGCCTCAACCAGGTGTTCCCGCGCATCCGGCTGGAGGCGCCGCGCAACGCCGATGGCACGGTCGTCGACCGCGCGCTCGGCGAGGCGACGGTGCGCGCCTTCGACGGCATCGTCGGCCACTTCCACGTGCAGACCAACAAGCAGGACCCCGGCCCCGCGTTCCAGTGGGACCGCGTGCTGCGCGAGGCGCGCGCGCTGCGCGCGACGATGGGCCCATGAGCTCGCCGTGGATCTTGCGGCCGATCCGGCCGGCCGACGACGAGGCGATGGCGGCGATCATCCGCGAGGTGATGACCGCGCACGGCGCGTCGGGCCCCGGCTTCGCCATCCACGATGCCGAGGTCGACGGCATGAGTGCCGCCTACGCCGGCCCGCGCGCTGGTTACTACGTCGTCGAACACGCCGGCGCGGTGCTCGGCGGTGCGGGCTTCGCGCAACTGCACGGCACGGCGCCCGCCGACGGCGTCTGCGAGCTGCGCAAGATGTACTTCCTGCCGACCGCGCGTGGGCAAGGACTCGGTCGCGCGATGATGGCGCTGCTGCTCGACGCGATGCGCCACGCCGGCTACCGCCGCTGCTACCTGGAGACGACCGGCAGCATGACGGCCGCGCAACGGCTCTACCGCGCGGCCGGCTTCGCGCCGCAGGCTGCCGCCGAGGGCGCCACCGGCCACCACGGCTGCGAACTGTTCTTCAGCCGGACGCTCTGAGCCCGGCGGACGACCATTCCGCCGCCTCGGCAGGGGAATCTCCGCGCCGCCGTCGCTACCCTCTCGCCCCGTGACCGACGGCATCCTCGTCCACCAGCAGATCAAGGCCCTGATCGCCCGCGGCGCGCTGGCCTCGACCCCCGCGATCGCGCCGACCCAGATCCAGCCGAGCTCGCTCGACCTGCGCCTCGCGACCCGCGGCTACCGCGTGCGCTCCGGCTTCCTGCCGGAGAACGTGCGCGTCGCCGATCGCATCGAGGAGATGCAGCTCTACGCCTTCGACCTCACCGATGGCGCCGTGCTGGAGAAGGGCCACTGCTACATCGTGCCGCTGCTCGAGCGCATCGAGCAGCCGCTGCCGTACCTCGTCCGCGCCAACCCGAAGTCGTCGACCGGGCGCCTCGACCTGTTCACGCGCCTGCTCGCCGACCGCTGCGGCCGCTTCGAGACCGTGCCGCCGGGCTACACCGGCCCGCTGTACCTCGAGATCGTGCCGCGCAGCTTCCCGGTCAAGGTCAAGGCCGGACTGTCGCTGTGCCAGATCCGCTTCTCGCAGGGCAACGCGTCGCTGAGCGACGACGAGCTGCGTGCCGAGCACCAGAACGGCGGCCTGCTGTTCGACGACGCGGGCAAGCCGCTGCCGATCGACAAGCTGCGCATCGACCGCGGCCTGATGATGGGCATCGCGCTGAAGAAGGACCGCGACCTCACCGGACCGGTCGGCTACGTCGCGCGCCGCTACACCGGCGTCGTCGACATGGGCTTGGAGAACGGCCACGACGCCGACGGCTACTTCGACGCCATCCCCGAGCCGCGCAACGGCCGGCTGATCGTCGAGCCCGAGGAGTTCTACATCTTCGCCAGCAAGGAGCGCATCCGCGTGCCGCGCCACCTCGCCGCCGAGATGGTCGCCTACGACGTCGGCATCGGCGAACTGCGCACCAACTACGCCGGCTTCTTCGACAACGGCTTCGGCGGCGACAAGGGCACCCGCGCGGTGCTCGAAGTGCGGCCGCACGACGTGCCGTTCCTGCTCGAGGACGCGCAGGTGTTCTTCAAGCTCGAGTTCTTCCGCACGCTCGAACTGCCCGAGGTCTGCTACGGCGACCGCGGCCTCAGCTCGCACTACCAGGGCCAGGGCCTGAAGCTCAGCAAGCACTTCCGCGGCTGAGGCGCGGACGCGCGGCAATCACTTTCCCTGCGCCGCCGCCGCCGCGCGCGCCGCGGCCACCAGCGCGCGCACGCCGGTGCGGATCGCGACCTGGTAGTCCGGGTAGAAGCGCGCGCTGTGCAGCGCGGGCACGTCGCCGGCGGCTTGCAGCTTGGCGAGCCGCTCCGGTGCTACGGTGCCGACGCGGAACATGCACAGCGGGATCTTCTCGCCGTCGAGGCGGCCGAAGTCCTCGGCGACCATCGCCGGCGGGACCTCGGCGACCTTGCCGGCGCCGAACGCGGCGACGAGGCCCGCGCGGACCGTCTCGGTCAGCGCCGCGTCGTTGCGCAGCGCCGGGGTCGGCTCGGAGAACACGACCTTCGGCGCCGGCGCGCCGAACGACGCCGCCACGGCGTTCGCCTTGCGCACGATCGCAGCCATCATCTTCTCGCGCACGTGCGGCGCGTAGCTGCGCATCGTCAGCTGCAGGTCGCAACGATCGGACGTGATGTTGTGCTTGTTGCCGGCCTGGAACGATCCGACGGTGATCAGGCACGGGTCGATCGGGTCGATCTCGCGCGCGACGATGGTCTGCAGGTCGAGCACGAACTGCGCCCCCATCGTGACCGGATCGATCGTCAGGTGCGGCGCAGCGCCGTGGCCGCCCTTGCCGATCAGCGTGATGTCGACGTTGTCGACGTTGGCCATGGCGTAGCCCGGCCGGATGCCGACCTGGTCGTTGGGCAGGTCGTGCGCGGTGTGCAGCGCGATGGCGAACGCCGGCCGCGGAAAACGCGTCAGCAGCCCGTCCTTGAGCATCGCCTTCATGCCGCCGGCGCGTTCCTCGGCCGGCTGCAGCTGGAAGACGATCGTGCCGCGCCAGCTGTCCGGGTCGCCGACGAAGTGCGCTGCCGCGCCGATCAGGCACGTCATGTGCAGGTCGTGGCCGCAGGCGTGCATCACGCCGATGGCGCGGCCGTCGGCCGACTCGGCGCGGATCTTGGACGCGTACGGCACGCCGGTCTCCTCGGCGACCGGCAACGCGTCCATGTCGGCGCGCAGCAGCGCGACCGGGCCGTCGCCACGGCGCAGCACGGCGACCACGCCGGTGCCGCCGACGTTCTCGGTGACCTCGAGGCCGAGCGCGCGCAGTTCGGCGGCCATGCGCGCGGCGGTCTGCACTTCCTTGAACGACAGCTCCGGATGCTGGTGCAGATGCACGTAGAGCGCCTGCAGCGGCGCGTCCATGCGCGCGAAGAACGCCTCCGACTGGGCGGCGAGGGGTGCGGCGGCGGCGATTGCGAGAACGCGGGGAAGGAGGCGCATCGCCGCATCGTCGCAGAAGCAGCCAGCCGGCAGAAGCGCGCGCCTTGCCGCGCTGCCGGCTGCCGCCGAGACTCCCGCCATGCTGCAGTCGATCGCCGCCGACGAACGCGCCGCCATGCACTTCACCGATCTCGCCGGCGCGCTCGACGCTGGGCTGCCCTTGGTGGCGCTGGGCGGTGATCCGGCGGCGGGCGACCGCGCCCTGCACGCAGCGCTGGCGGGTCGAGGCGTGCGACTGACCGCGACCGAGGACCTGGCGTTGTTGCACGCGTGGCGCGCTGGCAAGGCCGCAGCGGCGTTGCGCGCCGGCGCGGAAGCCCGCGCCGAACGTGCCGCCTTCGCCCGCAACCTCATCGCCGGCCTGCGCTACCCGCTGCTGCTCGCCGGCATGCTGCTGCTCGCGAGCCTCGCCACCAGCAAGCTGATCGGGCCGGCGCCGGCGATCGCGCTGACGACGCTGTACGTCGGTCTCGCCGCGCTGCTGTTCGCCGTGCGCCGCGCCGCCCGCAACGGCGCCGACTGGCCGCGGCGCTTGCCGTACGCCGCCGCGTTGCTCGACGGCGCGGCGGAGATCCCCTACCTCGAGACGCTGCATGCGCTCTATGGCTCCGGCGTGCCACTGCTGCAGGCGAACGCCGCCGCGGTGGCGACGGCCCCGCCCGGACAGGCCGCCGAACGCCTGCGCATCGCCGATCGGGTGCTGCAGCAAGGCCGGCCGCTCACCGACGCGCTGGCGACGGCGATGGCGCTGCACCAGGAGACGCGCGCGCTGCTGATGACCGGCGAGACGGCGGGACAACTCGAGGACGCGCTCGGCCGCGCCCTGCGCCGCCGTCGTGACGTCCACGCTCGCGCCCTGGCGAGCCTCGCCAAGACCGCTGGCCAGGTGGCCTACGCCGCCGCGATCGTCGGCGTCGTCTGGATGGTCCTGTCGTTCTACGGCGCGTACTACGGCCAGCTGGCCGCCCTGCGCGGCGGCCGCTAGCGCGCGCATCGCCCTCGCCCTTCGGCCCGTGACGATCGGGCCGCGCCGGGCTACAAGGACGTCATGCGACTCGGTCTGTCCCAATCCATGCGCGCCGAGCAGCGGCTGATGCAGTCGCCGCAGATGATCCAGGCGATGCAGGTGCTGCAGCTCCCGCTGATGGAGCTCAAGGACCAGATCGACCAGGAACTGCAGGAGAACGTCTTCCTGGAGCGCAAGGACGAGACGGAGCGGCCCGACGCCGGGCCGGGCCAGGAACCGGTCGCTCCCGCCGAGCAACCGTACGAGGATCGGCTGCAGCGCGAGTTCGCCGCCGAGATCGAGCAACTCGAGTCGCGCGGCGAGTCGACGTGGCGGCAACGCAGCGGCGCGCTCGGTGGCGAGGAAGAGGACAAGAAGCTCGAGGCCTTGGCCAACACGCCCGGTCGAGCCACCTCGCTGGCCGAGCACCTGATGACGCAGGTGCGCACGCAGGAGAGCGACCCCGAGCTCGTGCGCGTCATCGAGCACGTGGTCTTCTCGCTCGACGAGGACGGCCGGCTGACCGACGGTCCCGAGGCGATCGCGCAGCAGCTGCTCGTGCCGATCCCGCTGGCCGAGGAGGCGGTGCAGGTGGTCCGTGACCTGGAGCCGGTCGGCGTCGGCGCCAAGGACCTCCGCGACTGCCTGCTGATGCAGCTCGACCACATGACCTACGTCCCGGCGCTGACGCGACGGCTCGTCGAGCACCATCTCGACGACCTGGCGATGAACAAGCTGCCGAAGATCGCCAAGGAGACCAACGCGGCGATCGACGAGATCAAGGAGTGCTGGGAGTTCCTGCGGGTGCACTGCAACCCCCATCCGGGCGCCGAGTTCCAGCCCGGCCCCGCGGCCGGCGTCGTGCCCGACGTCGTCATCGAGGAGGTCGACGGCAAGTTCGAGGTCAAGTCGCAGCGCGGCGCGCTGCCCGAGCTGACCATCAGCGGCGTCTACCGCAACCTGCTGCAGGAAGCGAAGAACGACCCGAAGGTCTACGAGTACCTGCGCCGCAAGATCGACGCCGCCAAGTGGTTCATCGAGGCCGTGCACCAGCGGCAGAACACCATCGAGCGCGTCGCCAACGAGATCGTCACGCGCCAGGAAGGCTTCCTCCGCCACGGCGTGCAGCACCTCAAGCCGATGAAGATGCAGGACATCGCCGACACGGTGCGCGTGCACATCTCGACGGTGAGCCGCGCGACCTCGGGCAAGTTCATCCAGACGCCGCAGGGCGTCTTCGACATGAAGCGCTTCTTCAGCAGCGGCACCATGTCCGACGCCGGCGACATGGTCAGCCAGCAGGCGATCAAGGACACGCTGAAGGGCATCGTCGAAGCCGAGGACAAGGATCGCCCGATGTCGGACGACGAACTGGTCGACGAACTCGGCAAGCGCGGCGTGCACGTCGCGCGCCGCACGATCACCAAGTACCGCAAGGCGCTCGGGATCGAGAGCAGCACCCGCCGCAAGCGCTTCTAGTCGCGGCCGACCAGGGCCTTCACGACCAGCAGCGAGACGTCGTCGTCCTGGCGTTCCCGCCCGGTCCACTCGTGCAGTGCCCGGCGCACGGCCGCCAGGATCGTCTCCGGGTCCTGCTCGGCGGCGGCGACGAACGCGGCGCGCAAGCGATCGTCGCCGAACATCGGCCCGCCATCGCGCGTCGCCTCGGGGATGCCGTCGGTGTAGGCGAGCAGCACGTCGCCCGGCGCCAGGGCGACGTCGCGGCCGCCGTACACGCTGCCGGGCAACAGACCGAGCGGCGGACCGTCGGCATCGATCACGTCGAGCCGGCCCTCGGCGGCGCGCCAGTGCAGCGTCGGGTTGTGGCCGGCGCCGCAGATGCGCACCGACGAGCCGTCGCTGGCGAGGCGCAGGAACACCGCGGTGACGAACATGCCGGCCGCGCCGGCATCGTGCGCGACGATGCGGTCGAGCTCGCCGGCGAGCGCCGACGGCCC
>JBEITC010000111.1:0-9494 GCA_040375075.1 Planctomycetota bacterium
CGCCCTGCCCGGCCGACGCGAGCAGCACGCCGGGATCGACGCCGGCGGCGCGCAGGGCCGCGCGACGGATCGCCGCCCACTGCTCGTCGCGCGCCGCCTCGGCGCCGCGCGCACGCAGCGTCGCCGCGCTGCGTTCGATCCGTTCGTCGGGCGCGAGTCCCTTGCCCTGGAAGCGCTCGCAACCGTCGACCATGCCGCCCGGCAGGCCGAAGCCGATCTGGCTGCCATCGGGTCCGTCGACCTGCTCGATGCAGGTCTCGGCGCCGACGGTCTGCTCGCCGATCACGCGCGCGCCGCGATGTCGGCGCAGGATCGACGCGGTGATCTCGGCGGCGCTGGCCGTGCCCTGGTCGACGAGCACGAAGGTGCGCGCAGGGCGCAACGTCGGCAGCGGCAAGCGGGCGATGGCCGAGATCTGCCGCACGGTGAGCACGGCGAACGGACCGACGCGGGTGACGGCGTTGCGGACCTTGTCGTGCGGCACGTTGGTCGCGCCATCGGGCAGGAACGGGCTGACGACGCAGGCCATCGCGCTCCAGTTGCCGCCGCCGTTGCCGAGCAGGTCGACGACCAGCGTGTCGCAATCGGCGAGCTGCGCGACGACCTGTTGCCACGCGTCGTGCAACGCCGACGCCGAGCCGTCGGGATCGACGCGGAACGACGCGATGCGGACGTAGCCGACGTTCGCGTGGCGCCAGACGAACAGGCTGCGGTCGACGCTGCCGCCGTCGGGCAGGCGCAGCGCCCTGCCGGCGTTGAAGCGCGGCGTCGTCGCGTCGAGGGACGGCGCCACGACGTCGCCAAGGCTGGCCGGCGGCGCCGATGGCGCAGCGCGCAAGGCGATCGCCCGACGCGGCACGCGCAGCGGCTCGCCGCCGTCGGCCAGGGCGACGACGACCTCCGAACCAGGTTCGCCGGGCAACAGCATGTCGACGTCGTGCCGACCGCGCAGCGGCGCGCCGTCGAGCGTCGCGACGGGCCGCCAGGTCGCGATGGCGCCTTCGCCGGCGACCGCGGGAACGCGCAACCACCACTGCCCGTCCGCGCGCACGATGCCGGCGTGCTGCACGTTCGCCTCGGCGGGGGCTTCGAAGTCGCCGACGCGCACGCGCATCCACGGCTGGCGGGACGGTTCGAGGTAGGCGTGCGGATCGTCGAGCCGACGGAGCATGTCGCGCAGCGCCCGCAGGTATCCGGCCGGCGACGCGGCGGACGCCGCGCGCTCGCCGAAGTCGCGCAGCAGCGCGTCCTCGCTGCAGTCGGCGCGCAGGTCGCCCCACTGATCGCCGATCGCGCGCGCGTAGCACGCGACGGTCGCCCGCCGCAGGCCTTCGTCGAAGACCGCTGGATCGGGCCCCGCGCACGCGGCGAGCGCCGCGACGCCCGCGACGGCGAAGAGGTTGGCCTGGATCGTGGGCATGGCGAGCGCCTCCGTGCGCACGCTACAGTCCGCCGCGAACGTCCACACGTACTCCCATGCGCCATCCGCTCCTCGTCGGTTCCGTCGCCTTCGCCGCCCTCGTCGCCGCCTGCTCGTCGGTCGAGGACCGTCCCGCCGCTGCATCCGCGCCGGCCGCGACGGCCACTGCGACGGCGCCAGCACCGGCGCCCGCCGCCCCCGCTGCGGCCCCCGCCGCAGTCGCGGCGACGGCTCCGGCGACGGCGACGGCGACGCCCAAGTCGCTCAAGTCGGCGATGAAGGGCATCGAGGACGACTGGAAGCTGATCGAGAAGGGCCTCGAGGCCGCGACCGCCGACCTGCCGGCGATGGCCAAGGCCGCCGAGCGCGTCGCCGCGGTGATGAAGCTCGGCTACGACCCGTTCGAGGACAAGGAAGTGCCGAACTTCGCGCAGCTCGCGCGCGAGTCGGAGGCGGCGTTCCTCGACCTCGCCAAGAAGGCCGCCGCCGGCGACGCCGACGGCGTGAAGGCGATGGCCAAGACGCTGCAGCCGCAGCACTGCGCGCGCTGCCACGACGCGTACGAGGAAGTGCACGGCTGAGCCGTGCGTCGCGCGCGCCGCGTCAGCCGACGGCCGCGCGCAGCGTCTGCGTCAGCAGCTCCATGCCGAACGGCTTGTAGAGCTGCGCGGCGAAGGCGAGCTCGTCGAGCTCCGCCGGGTCGGCCTTGTCGGCGAAACCGCTGGCGAGCACCACCGGCAGGTTCGGCGCGAGGCGCCGGATCTCGCGCGTCAGCTCGAGCCCGTCCATGCCGGGCATGTGCAGGTCGGTGATCACGAGCGCGACCTGCTTCTGCGGATCGCGCAGGATCGCCAACGCCGACGCGCCGTCCGGCGCGACCTCGGCGGTGAAGCCGAGCACGGTCAGCAGGCGCTTCACTACGTTGCGCACGATCGGCTCGTCGTCGACGAGCAGCACGGTCTGGCCGCGGCCGCGGTACGGCTCGGCGGCGCGCGACGGGATCTCCTTGCTCGTCGTCTCCTCGACGCCGGCCGGCAGGTAGACGGTGAACGTCGAACCCTGGCCGACCTGCGAGTGCACGCGCATGAAGCCGCCGTGGCTGCGCACGATGCCGAGCGTCGTCGACAGGCCGAGGCCCGTGCCCTGCTCGGGACTCTTGGTGCTGAAGAACGGCTCGAAGATGCGATCGAGCAGGTCCGTCGCGATGCCGACGCCGGTGTCGAGGATGCGGATGCGCACGTGCGCGCCGGGCTTGCCGTCGCCGAGCGCGTCCACGTCGGTTGCGGTCAGGTCCTCGCGCACGACCTCGACGGCCATCTTGCCGCCCTGCGGCATCGCGTCGCGCGCGTTGACGCACAGGTTGAGCAGCACCTGATGCAGTTGCGTCGAGTCGCCGACGATGGCCGGCGCCGCCGGGTCGGACGCGAAGTGCAGCTGGATGTTCTTGGGGAACGTGCTCTTGACGATGCGCTCGAGCTCGGCGAGCAGGATCTGCGGCCGCACCGGCACGCGCTTGCCGTCGACGCCGCGCGCGAAGGTGAGCAGCTGCTGCACCATCGAGCCGCCGCGGCGCGCGCTCGACTCCATCAGGTCGACGAGTTCGGCCGACTCCGGGTGCCGCTCGCGCAGCAGGCCGGTGGCGAGCAGGATCGGGGCCAGCGCGTTGTTGACGTCGTGCGCGACGCCGCCGGCGAGCGTGCCGATGCTCTCGAGGCGTTGCGCGCGCAGGCTGCGCTTCTGCGCCTCGCGGTGCTCGGTGATGTCCTGGCCGACGGCGACGACGCCGACGATGTTGCCGCCGCCGTCGCGGCGGGCGCTGGCGCTGAGCAGCAGGTGGACGGTGCGGCCGTCCTTGGCGCGCAGCGGGAACTCGAAGTTGGCGGCGTCCCTGCCCTGCAGCGCGCCGTCGAACACGGCGGCGACCTCGGCGCAACGGTCCGGGACGGCGAAGTCGGACAGCCGCCGGCCGAGCATCTCCGCCCGCGAGTAGCCGGTGATGCGCTCGGCGCAGGCGTTCCACTCGTTGACGCGGTTGTGGAAGTCCTTGCCGATGATCGGCGCGTTGGCCGTCTCGATGATGCGGCGCAGGTCCGCCGCCGCCGCCTGAGCCGACTGCTCCGCGAGCCGGCGGTCGTTGACGTCGATGCACGAGCCGACGAGCTCGAACGGCTCGCCGTTCTCGTCGCACATCAGCGTGTAGTCGTCGCGGAACCAGCGATAGCTGCCGTTCGGCATCCGGAAGCGATACTCGTAGTGCGACGAGCCATCGCGCATCGCGCGCTGCATCGCTGCGTTGCCGCCGCCCTGGTCGTCGGGGTGCAGGTGCTCGATCCAGAACAGCGGGTTGCTCAGGTACTCGTCGGCCGGGTAGCCGAGCTGCGTCTGGATGTTGGGGCTGACGAACGTGCTGCGGAAGTCGCCGCCGACCTCGCAGGCGAACACGACCGCCGACACGGACGTGAGCAGGTACCCGAGCCGCTGCTCGGCGGCGGCCATCTGCCGGGTGCGTTCCTCGACGCTCTTCTCGAGCTCGGCGTTGAGGCGCTGCAGCTGGCGCTCGGCGGCGACGCGGCGCTCGTTCTCGAGGAAGATCAGCACGATCGCGGCGACCGTCATGCCGAACTCCTCCTCGTCGCCGGTCCACGCGCGCTGGGCGCCGACGTGCTCGCAGCAGAGCACGCCGACCACGTCCTCGCCCAGGCGCAGCGGCAGGTCGAGCATCGAGGCGATGCCGAGCGGCGCGAGGTAGCCCGCCGAGAAGCTGCGCGTGGCCGAGTGCGTGTGGGCATCGTCGGCGCGCACCGGTTCCTTGAAGTCCACGGCCTCGAAGTACGCCGGGTGGTCGTCGCGGTGCAGCACCAGCGCGGCCTTGCCCTGCGAGACGCCGTCGACGCAGAGCTCCTCGCAGGCGATGCGCTGCCGCATCGTGTCGAGCAGCCAGATGCTGGCGCGGGCGACGCTGAGCGCCTGCGCCACCTGCTGCGTCACCAGCGCGAGGAACTCGCGCCGGCCGCGGTTCATGTTGCCGCGCAGGATCGACAGCACGGAGTGGAACATGCGCCGCTGCTCGCGCAGCCGCACGGCCGAGGCGTCGCTCTGGCGGTCGCTCGGCGTCTCGCGGAACACGCCGCGCGAGGCGACCGGCACGCCGCCATCGAACGCGATGGTCACCTTGCCCTCGAGGTGCACCTGCTCGCCCGACTTGGTGACGTAGGTCGTCTCCATCACGCCCAGCTCCTCCCCGGAGAGCAGGCGCTTGAGGTAGTACATGCAGTGCTCGCGACTCTCCGGATGGATGATCTCGAAGATGTTGCGGCCCTCGACCTCGGCGAACGTGTAGCCCAGGCGCTCGAGCCACGTGCGGTTGACGAAGCGGATGCAGCCGTCCGGCAGGACGCTCTGCACGAGATCGCTCACGCCGTCGAAGATGTCGCGCAACGCGACGGCGTCGAGGTCGAGGACTTCGGTGTTCATGCGACGAGGGAGACCGCGGCGGGGCAGGCCGGCGGCAAGCGCTGCAGGAGGAACGCGGCACGGTACCGCGTTGGTCGCAGGGCGAACTGCGCACAATCCCCCAGTCGCGGCAGGCTCTTGGCGGGGCCATGCCCCGGCCGCGGTCGCCCTGGGCGCGTAGTCCGGCGCATCGCCGATCTCGGGACCGAACGCTCCAAAGCGTTTGGAAATCGAAGGTTGTGCACGCGCGTCGCGCGCAGCGACGTGCATCCGCCACGGGCGCGACGACGAACGCCCGCCGCATGACGCGCATCGTCCTCCTGCTCACCGCCGCGCTCGCCGCGTGCGGCAGTTCCCCCTCCACCGGCGCCGCGGCGCCGGCTTCCGCCACGCCCGCCGCCGCCGCGGCGACCCCCGCACCCGCCATGAACGACGTCTACTCCCTCTCCGCTTCGAACCTCGCCGGCCAGCCCGCCGACCTCGCCAGCTACCGCGGCAAGGTCACGCTCGTCGTCAACGTCGCCAGCGAGTGCGGCTACACGCCGCAGTACAAGGGCCTGCAGAAGCTGCACGAGGAGTACGCCGCCAAGGGCTTCGCGGTGCTCGGCTTCCCGAGCAACGAGTTCGGCGGCCAGGAGCCCGGCTCGCCGGAGCAGATCCAGCAGTTCTGCAGCAAGAACTACGGCGTGACGTTCCCGCTGTTCGCCAAGTGCGCGACCAAGGCCGGCGCCGACCAGAGCCCGATGTACGCCGCGCTGCAGCAGGCGACCGGCAAGTCGCCGAACTGGAACTTCTGCAAGTACCTCGTCGGCAAGGACGGCAAGCCGATCGCGTTCTACGCCTCGCGCACCGCGCCCGACGACGCCGAGCTGCGCGCCGCGATCGACAAGGCGCTGGGCGGCTGAGCGCGCGCGGTCGGCCGCGCCGCTACTGGAAGACCAGCACGCAGCCCTCCGTCGTGACGAACGACGGATTGCCGGTGGCGCTGCTCGGCGCGAAGGCGATGCCCTGCGCCAGCACGGCCGCGCCCGGGAAGCTGAACGGCAGCGGCAGCGCGAGGCCGAGCGGCTGCTGCAGCGTCGGCGCCTGCAGCAGCACGAGCATGCTGCCGACGTCGATGCGCAACTCCGGCCACGTCGGCGACGGCAGCGGCGGCGCGCCGACCGGGAAGACGTTGACCAGCAGCAGGCCCGGCGCGTTGTCGAACACGCCGTTGCGGCTGCGCATCTGCAGCGTCAGCAGCGAGCCGATGCCGACGTTGCGCGCGCCGCAGGCGCTGACGTTGCCCGGCGCGACGCCGGACTCGAGCGTCAGGTAGTCGCTCGACCCAGGGAACGGCCGCACGCTGCGCGCGGCGCACAGGTCGGCGAGGCCGGCCATCTGGTCCCAGTCCGCCTGCGTGATGCCGAGCCCCGCGAGCCACGTCGCCAGCGCGCCGGCGCCGGCGAGGTTGGGGCTCAGCGGGCAGACGCGCAGGTTGTAGATCGACGTGAACAGGCACATGCCCGCCAGCAGCGTCATCGGCGGCAGCGGGTGGAACAGGTCGGGGTCGTAGTACGACGGCTGCCAGCCGAGCAGCGCGACGCCGTCGCCGACGCCGGCGTGGATCGCCGCGCCGGCGCCGTACGCCGCGACGAGGTCGTTGCGCGCGGCGAGGTAGTTGCCGCGGATCTCGTCGTGCATCGCGCGCGGCGTCGCGAAGGTCGCCGGGTAGAGGAAGTGCCCGACGGCGCGCGCCCACGTCTGGTACAGCACGGCCTTGGCCAGCGGGCTGTGGTTGCGCACGTTGCCGAGGATCTGCAGCGCGCTGGCGCGGAACTGCGCCGGATCGCCGCTCGCCGCCGTCGCCTCGAGCGACTGGCCTTGCATGACGACGAAGTCCCAACGCTGGCCGACCGGCAGCGCCGTCGTGATCGTCGCGACCTGCGTGGCGTTGGTCGCGTGGTACTGCAGGTCGGCGCTGCTGACGTAGCGCTTGACGATCGTCGGGGCCGGCAGCCCCGCTTCGATCGCGAGCAGGCGCACGAGGTCGCCGACGCCGCCGTTCCGCGACGAATAGCTGTTGCCGTAGAACAGGATGTTCTTGCCGACACCCTGCGCGACCGCGGCGCCAGCGAGCAGCGCCGCGCACAGCGACAGGAGCAAGGAGCGGATGGCGACGCGCATGAGGGCGCGCACCGTACCGCAGTGCGCGCGCGACGTCGGCCCCCGGCAGGCGCGCCGCCGGACGCAGGGCGGGCAGAAGTGCCGATGGCGGCGGCCCGGAAACGACAGCGGCCCGCCGATCGGCGGGCCGCTGCCTACGTCAGGTCGTTGCCGTGGCTCAGAGGAGCTTCACGCCGCACGGCTCGCCGGCGAACGGCACCGCGAGCGTGAGGTAGTCGAGCACGACGAGCGCGTGGCGCAGGTCGGCTCCGGCGATGCCAGCGATGCCCGGCGGCAGCGTGAACGACGCCGCCGTGCGGCCGCTGGCGTCGAGCAGACCGAACGTGCCCGACCACGGGCCGGCGTTCAGGAAGTCGAGGCCGAGGCTCGTCCAGATGTCCGGGTTGATCGGGATGGTCGCGCCGCCGAACGGCAGGCCCGGGCGCGAGCCCGAACCGCCGACCACGACGATGTACAGCTGGTTGGCGTTCGCCTGGCCGGCGTACAGCTGCATCGTGTGCGTGCCGCCCGCCGAGGTCTGGATCGTGCTCGGCGTGCAGACGTTGCTGCCGATGCGGCCGCGGACGATCGCGCCGTTGGTGGCGAAGTTGACGCGCTGGAGCACGTCACCCTGGTTGTTGAGGCTGACCGGGCAGCCGTCCGACGACGGGAACTGCACGCCGCCCGTCGAGAGCGCCGCGACCGAGCCGAGGCTGGTGGAGAACAGGTCGCCCGGCGCGAACGCGAGGTGCAGGCCCTTCACCGGGTCCCACGCGTAGCTGCAGCTCACGTTGGTCGTGCCGGTGGCGGTCGTCAGGTCGACGGCGCAGCCGCTCGCGATGACGTGGCCGAGCTCGTTCATCTGAACGCTGCCGGCCGCGATCGTGCCGAACGTCGCGCTGATGAAGCCGGGGACGCTGGCGAAGCCCGGCGCCGGGTCGCCCTCGCGGGCGATCAAGCGCAGGCTGCCCGGACGACCGATCCACAGCGACTGGTCGTTGAGCGTCGTGACGCCGGCGCCGGTCAGCGTGCTGTAGAACGCCGTGCTGCCGCCCTCGAAGTCGCTGAACGACTGCGTGGAGTTGATCACGCCGATGGCCACGCCCGGCAGACCGGTCGCCGCATCGCCTTCGCGGACGGCGAGCTGGAAGCCCGCCAGGCCGCCGATGAACGTAGCGGAGTCGTCCGCCGTCGTGACCGTGCCGCCGGTCATCGTCGTCGTGAACGCGCAGCCGCCAGCCTGGCCGAAGCCCTGCGCGAGGGTCGGCGAGCCGAAGTTGCCCGTGCCCGTCGTCAGCGGCGCGGGATCACCCTCGCGCATGATGATGGTGTTGCCAGCGCCCGGCTGCCAGATCATCAGGATGCTGTCGTTGGCGGCCGTCGCCGGGGTCGTGCCGCCGGTGCCGAAGCGCTCGTCGTGCAGCAGCCAGCCGGCGCGATTCAGGATCGCGTTGAAGCCGACGAAGCCGACGTTGCAGGTGCCGCCGCCGGCGACCGTGACCAGGTCGTTCTTGCGGATGACCATCTGCAGGTTGCCCGGCGTGCCGACGAACGTCGCGAAGTTGTTCGTCGTGGCCGACACGTCGCCGGCGGCGAGCGTCGACTGGAAGGCGACCTGGCCGGCCGAGTTCATCGACGTGGTCTGGTAGCTCACGCCGGCGAACCCCGTGTCGAACAGCGTGCCGTTGACGCCGGTCGCCGTGCCGCGCTGCGCCAGCACCTGCCACGAGCCCGGCGTGCCCCAGAACAGGGCCGAGTCGTTGCGGCCGGTCGCTGCCGTGCCCGTGGCGATGATGCCCGGACCAGTGAAGCCAGCGCCGAACACCATCAGGCCGCCTTCGGGGCTGAGGCGCGGGCTGCCGCCGAGGCCCTGCAGCTGCAGGGTCGCCGACGACTGCAGGATCAGCACCGTGCCGGCCGGCAGCGTGCCCGTGGGCTCCGGATCACCGGCGCGCATGATCATCTGCATCGAGTCGCGCGTGCGGCCGTAGAAGTAGGCGCGGTCGGTCAGCGTGGTCGAACCGGCGCCGGTGAAGCGCGCGCGGAAGAGCACGTTGCCGTTGAGGTCGACGGCCGGGAAGTCGAACGCCGAGGCGCCGCCCATGACGGCGCCGGCGATACCCGGGGTGGCGTCGCCTTCCGCGAGCAGGACCTGGCCTTGGGACAGGAGGCTCTGAGCGGCGGCGGATACGGCCGAGAGGAGGATGGCCGCGACGACGCGGCTGCTGGCAGTGCGATTCATGGAGCGAGGATGGCGAGGAAGTGCGGGCGGAGGTTGCCGCATGCATTGGGCGACGAAAACCCGCAGCCGGCCAAGAAAATGTAGCTCACGTTCGCAGCTGCCACGAGCCGCCCCCGACCGCATGGGGATTCCGTCCCTTGGCACGGCAAGATGACGCGATCCAACGTCTGCACCCGCGTTCGGAATGCGCCGCAGCGCACGGCCGCCGCCGTCAGAGCGCGGCGAGCGCCACCA
>JBEITC010000211.1:0-6727 GCA_040375075.1 Planctomycetota bacterium
GCGAGCGAGCGACCGGCGCGCGCGTGTGCGTCAGCGCGCGCGGCCGCCACACGCCGTGGACGATCAGTGCGCCGTTGGCGCTGACCGAAGGCGAACATCACGTCACGCTGCGGCTGCTGCCCGGCGGCACGGTGCGCGGCCGCGTCGTCGCCGCCGATGGCCGCCCGCTCGCAGCGGGCGTCCGCTTGCTGCGCCCGGCGCTGGCGTTGCGCGAACTCGCCGACGACGTGCCCGAGTTGTTGGAGTCCTCGGCCTCCGGGGAGCGCTTCGGCACCGGCGCAACGGGCGAGTTCCGGTTCCACGGCCTCGGGCCGGGCGAGCACGAGGTCTGGGCGCGCCCCGCCGATGGCAGCCTGCCGGCGCGCGTGCGCGTGCGCGCCGGTGACGACGTGACGCTGCGGCCCGGACAGGGCTGCGAGGACGTGTTCCGGGTGGCGTTCGACGCCGTCGACGCGGCGACGGGCGCTGCGGTGGCGCTGACCGGCCTGACGGTGCGCGGCGCCGTGAGCGACCCGACGCGCTCCGAGGAAGGCGGGGGATTCGGCCCCGCCGTGGTGCGCGCCGGCGAGGTCACGGTCGAGGCCTACGCCATCGGCTACGCCGAGTTCGAGCAGCGCTTCGTCGTCGGCCCGGCCGCCCCGCGCTGCGAGCTGCGCCTGCAGCGGAGTCCGCTGCGCTTCGTGCGCGTGCGCGACGCGCGCGGTGCGCCGGTGTGGCCGGCGGAGGTGCGCGCCCGAACCGCCAACGGCGCGGACGTCGGGTGGATCGACGAGTTCGGTCGTTGGGATGGCACCGTGCTGCGGACCGACGCGAATGGCTGCGTGACGCTGCGTGGCATGCCGACCGGCGCGCACACGCTCGTCGTCGCGCGCGGGCAGCGCGGCGATGGGCCGAGCCAGGAGTTCGCGCTCGACGCCACGGCAGGCCTCGACGCGCGGCTGGAGCTGGTCTGGCGCGACTGAGCGACCGGGACGTCGCGGCGCCACCAGCTGCGACGCGGCTGCTCGCGCTCGCCGTGCGCGCGCGCGTCAGCGCGCGACCAGCCGCTGCAGCCGCGCCTGCTCTTCGGCGCCGACGCACGCGAGCCGCACGCCGCCGTCCTGCTTGGTGATCGCGATCGGCGCCGCCGCGAGCGGGTCGGCCAGCGCGCTGGCGTCGCGGCCGGCGTGCAGGTCGAGCGCCATGCGCAGCAGGCGCACGCTGGCGACCGCGCTGCGCAACTGGCGTTCGGCGCTCTGCAGGTTGGCGGCGAACAGGTTGCCGGCGGCTTCCTCGGCGGCGAGCGCCGCGCGCAGCTGCGCTTCGCGCTCCGGCCACGGCAGATCGCGTGTCGCGTTGGCGAGGCGGATGAGGTCGGCGTAGCCGAGGTAGTGGCTGGCGAGGCGCCAGCGCGGCGAGAAGCCGTAGCGCCAGGAATCGAGCGCGCTGCCGCCGAGGCCGTCGCCGCCCACGCCATCGATCGCCGCCAGCGCTTCGCCGGCGAAGCGCAGCTCGGCGTCGAGGTCGAGCGCGACCGGCAGCTGCGCGTCGAGCGCGGCGAGCCCGGTGGCGAGCCGTTCGCGCGCGCCCGGCGAAAGGCGCGCGAGCCGCGCCTCGGTCCAGGTGTCGACGCCGATCGCCACCACGGCGCAGCCGATCAGCTGGTTGATCAACAGTCCGCTGTGCAGCACGTCGCGGCCGAGCGTCAGCCCGGCCAGCGACGCGCGCACCGCGTCGTCGCCGCGGCCTTCGTGCAGCAGCGCGCGCGCTTCGAACGACGCGGCGTTGGCGACCCAGCGCACCGCCAGCAGGTCGAGCACGCCATCGCCGCGCTGCGTCATCGGGCCCTGCTGCGGCGCCTTGGCGTCGCCGGCCTGCGCGCCGGCGCGCAGCGCTGCGATCGCCGGCGCCCACGTCGCGCGCAGCGGATCGGCTGCCACCGCCGCGTCGTCCGCGGTCAGCAGCTTGCGCGCCAAAGCGCCGCGGTCGCGGTCCAGTGGCGCTGCCGCCGCGGTGGCGACGGCGTAGTGGTCGAACGCGAAGCCCGGCAAAGGCTCGTCGAGCAGCGGGGCGCGCCGCGTCGGTCGCGTCGCGAGCCGCGCTTCCAGGTGTTCGCGCTCGGCGACGACGCGCTGCCAGGCGGCGTCGGCGCGGTGCTGCACCCAGGTGTCGGCGGCGAACAACGCGACCAGCGCGGCGAGGGCGCAGACGAGGACGCGGCGGCGGCGAGGCGACGGCATGGCCGTGACCTATCGACCGCTGGCGTCATGCGCTCGAACGCGCGCACGGCGTCGGCCATGCCATGGGCACGTTCCATCCGAGCGCGCCGCAGCGACGGTGCGGCGTGCGCGCGCCGCGGCTACAACGTCGGGCGATGGCCCGTCCCGTCGACCTGCTGCCGAAGGAGCGCGTGCTCGCCGAACTGGCGCGGGCGCCGTTCCAGCCGGCATGGTGGGCGCCGAGCGGCTTGCTGCAGACGGTCGCGGCGATCCGGCCGGCGGCGCCGTTGCCCGGCTACGCCAGCGAGGTCTGGCAGACGCCGGACGACGACGACCTGCGCGTGCACTTCGCCGCGCCGTCGGACCTGCGCGCCGACGCGCCGGTCGCGCTGCTGCTGCACGGCCTCGAAGGCGATCGGCGTTCGCCGTACGCGCGCGAGTTCTCGAGCCTCGCCGCGCGCCGCGGTTGGCGGCCGTGCGTGATGGAGTACCGCTCGTGCGGCGGCGTGCTCAACCGCCAGCGCCGGACGTACCACAGTGGCGAGACCGCCGACGTGTCGTTCGTCGTGCGGCAGTTGCTCGCGCGCTTCCCGCAAGCGCCGCTGCTGGTCGTCGGCTACTCGCTCGGCGGCAACGTGCTGCTCAAGTGGCTCGGCGAACTGCAGGGGGCCGCGCCCGACCGCCTCGTCGCCGCGGCGGCGGTGTCGGCGCCGTTCGACCTCGCCGTCTGCTCCAAGCAGTGCGACACGCGCTACGGCGGCGCGATCGCGCGCTGGTTCCTGCGCAGCCTGATCCCCAAGGCGATCGCCAAGGCGCAGCAGTTTCCAGGCTGGTGCGACGTCGCGCGCGTGCGCCGGTGCCGCACCTTCCGCGAGTACGACGAACTGGTCACAGCGCCGGTGCACGGCTTCCTCGGCGCCGACCACTACTACGCGTCGCAGAGCAGCGCCGTGCTGTTGCCGGCGATCCGCACGCCGACGCTGCTGCTCGTCGCCGAGGACGACCCGCTGCTGCATCCATCGGTGCTGCCGCACGCTGCTGCCGCCGCGTCGCCATGGCTGCATCCGTGCTTTCCTGCGCGCGGCGGCCACGTCGCGTTCGTCGAAGGCGGCAGCCCGTTCGCGCCGCGCCGCTGGGCCGAGCCGCGCATCCTGCGCTTCTTCGAGCTGCAACTCGACGCCGCCGGCTTCGCGGTCAGTTGATCACGGCGGTGGCGCCGCCCGTGTGGCTGAAGCCGTCAGCCGCCTGCGGATCGAAGACGCCGTACTGGAACGAGAGCGGGAAGCCGATCGCGGCCGGCGTGTTGGGCACGACGAACGTGTGGTCGAAGCCGCCCGACAAGGGGTTGGTCTGCGTGCGCGTCGTCACCGCCACGAGCGCGTCCGGCGTCGCCCACACCGTCACCCAACCGAGCGGCACGCCGCTCGGGATCGGCGTGCCGATCACCAGGACCGCCGGCGTGAGGCGCGAGGCGCCGTCGAGCAGCACGTCGATCGGGCTGCCGACGGCCGGCCAGCCCGAGAGCGCGATCGTCGGCACGCCGTACTGGCCGGCCTTGCCGGTGCCGTAGTTCGTCGTCGGGCCCGCGGCGTACGCGCGGAACAGCCGGAACTTGCCGGGCAGTTGCGCGACGTTCTGCCAGCCGATCCCGTCGCCGGTCTGCACCTCGACGTTGACGTTGCTCGGCTCGGTCGTGCTGCTGACGGAGTGCTGGTGGAACATGCCGGTCACGCGCCAGACGAGGAAGTAGTCCTGGCCGATGGTGACGTTGGCCGGCTGCGCGAACGTCGCGCCTTGCCAGCTGCGCGTGTGCAGCGTCAGCCAGCTGCCCGGCTGGCCGACGAGCTGGTCGGGTGCGCCGGTGACCGGGTGGCGCGTGCGGATCTCCAGCGTGTGCACAGCCGGCGGTTGGTTGCCGGTGAACACCTGCGCGGCGACGAACTGCGCCTCGCTGGCCGTGAAGCGGAAGGCGAGCGCGCTCGCCGGCCAGCCGACGGCGAGGTTGGTGTAGGTGGTGTTGTCGTTCTGCGCGAACGCGAGCTGCTGGGCGGGCAGCGTCGCGGCGAGGACGGCGAACAGGGCGGCGGCGAGGGCGCGCATGGCCGCGCCAGTTTCGCGCGCGCCGGCTGTGCTTCAAGCGGGGGCGGCACGCCGTCGTTGTCCCGAGGCCGGCGGTGCGGTACCTCAGCGGCATGAAGGCAGGGCGCGCGTACCCGAAGGACATCCCGCCGATGTGGCTCGGCGCGGCGCTGCTGGCGATCTGGGGCTGCCATGACCTGCTGCCGGGCGCGCGGTGGCTGCCGGCGCCGTGGACGCACGCCGGCTGGCCGATCATGGCGGCGGGCACGGCGCTCGGCCTGCTGTCGATCCGCCGCTTCCGTCGCGCCGGCACGGGCGTGGTGCCGTTCACCCCGGCGAATGCGCTGATCGAAGGCGGCGCGTACCGCTGGACGCGCAACCCGATGTACGTCGCGCTCGTCACCGTCGCCTTCGGCCTCGCGGTCCGTCTGCCGTCCCTGCCAGCGCTCGCCGTGCCGCCGCTGCTGTGGCTCGTGCTCGATCGCCGCTTCGTGCGGCGCGAAGAAGCGTTCCTGCGCGAGCGCTTCGGCGCCGCGTACGACGCCTACTGCGCGCGCGTGCCGCGCTGGCTCGGGCTGCCGCGCCGCGATCGCTCAGCCTGACCGCGCGCCGCTGCGCGCGAGCCACGCGCTCGCCAACACCGCGGCGACGATGCAGGAGCCGCCGAGCATCGCCAGCGGATGCATGGCTTCGTCGTGCGCGAACCACGCGAGGACGGCGCTGAGCACCGGCTCGATCATCGTCAGCAACGACGCGCGCAGCGCCGACAGGTGCGGGATGCCGGTGACCAGCAGCGAGTAGGACACGCCCATCTGCACCGTGCCGAGCACGGCGATCACCGCCCAATCGAGCGCCACGCCAGCGCTCGGCGTCTGGCCGACGAGCGGCATGCAGGCGAACGCCAGCGGGCAGGCGATGAGGTTGCTCCACGCGATCGCCGCGCATTCCTCGCCCGTGCCGCTGCGCGCGAGCCAGCGCATGCCGACGAGCAGCAGCGCGAAGCTGACGCCCGACCCGACGGCCAGCCAGTCGCCAAGGCGCGGGTCCGGCGCGGTCTCGGCGTGCGCGGCCGGCGCGACGAAGAACAGCGTCATGCCCACACCGACGCCGAACAGCACGGCGAGGTCGCTGCGCGTCGGCCGCTCGCGCAGCAGCAGCGGCGCCAGCAGCACGACCCACAGCGGCGCGGCCGACTGCAGGAAGATCGCGTGCGCCGCGGTGGTCAGCGTGTTGGCGACGACGAACAGCGCGGTGGCGCCGAAGTACGCCGGCGCGAGCAGCAGGATGCGCCGCGTCGGCAGCCGCCGCGCCTGCGGCAGCAGCAGGAAGATCATCAACCCGGCGATCAGCGCGCGCGAGCCGGCGCGCTGCAGCGACGGCAGCGTCTGCAGCTTGATCAGCGAGCCGCCGGTCGAGAACAGGGCGCCGGCGAGCAGGACGCGGAGGGCGGGTGGCACGGGGCCGGGCGTTGTCGCACGGCGGGCCGCCGGCGTCCACCGCGCGCCGCCCTGGAAAGCGGGCCCGCGGCGCGCCACCTTGGCGGCCCTGATGAGCCGCTACCAGACCCTCGAAGTCGCCGCCGACGGCGCCCTCCTGCACATCCGCCTCAACCGTCCCGACGTGCGCAACGCCTTCAACGGCGCGGTCGTCGACGAGCTGACGGCCGCGTTCGCGGCGGCCGACGCCGACGACGCGGCGCGCGTCGTGGTGCTGTCGGGCAACGGCAAGAGCTTCTCGGCCGGCGCCGACCTCGCGTGGATGACCGAGCAGGCCGACCTGCCGCCGGAGCAGAACCGCGTCGGCGCCGACAAGATGGCGCGCATGTTCCTGGCGATCGCGCGCTGCAAGAAGCCGGTGGTCGCGCGCGTGTTCGGCCACGCGCTCGGTGGCGGCACCGGGCTGACCGCCGCGGCCGACGTCGCCATCTGCACCGAGGACTGCCTGTTCGGGCTCACCGAGGTGAAGCTCGGCATCGTGCCGGCGGTGATCTCGCCGTTCGTCTTGCAGAAGATCGGCGCGGGCCGCGCGCGCACGCTGTTCCTCACCGGCGAGCGCTTCGACGGCAAGGAAGCGCAGCGCATCGGCCTCGTGCAGAAGGCCGTGCCGGCCGACCAGCTCGACGCCGAGGTCGCGCGCGTCGTCGGCGAGCTGCTGGCCGCGGGGCCGTGCGCGGTGGCGAGCGCCAAGCGCCTGATCATGGCGGTGAGCCACCTGTCGCTCGAAGACGCGATCCCGGTGACGTCGCAGTGGATCGCCGACCTGCGCGCCACGCCGGAGGCGAAGGACGGCTTCGCCGCGTTCCTCGGCAAGCGCAAGCCGGGCTGGATGGCGTGAACGGCGCTCAGCGCGCCGACGTCGCGTAGCGCGCGGCCTCGTGGGCCTGCACGGCGTCGGCGAGGCGCTGGTGGCGCGCGGCCGGCAGGCCGCCAGCCGCGGCGCGGGCCAGCAGC
>JBEITC010000391.1:0-3944 GCA_040375075.1 Planctomycetota bacterium
CCAGGACCCTCGGTAACGACCACGACGCCGCCGGCGGCCCCGCGCGCGCTGCCGTGGCAGACCTGGATCTACGTCGCCGGCATCGCGGTTGCCTGCGCGCTGCCGTGGCACTGGCAGAATGGCAATCGGAGCGTCGGCACGCTGCGCGACGGCACGTTCGTGCCGCGCGAGGAATGGGTCCCGGAGACCTTCCCGCTGCTCCCCGACGGCGACGCCACCGGCTACGCCGCCACAGCGTTCGGCTTGCCGCTGTGGCTGACGCTCGTCGCGGCCGGGCTCGCGAGCTTGTTCGCGACGCTGCGCGCCGCCGGCCTCGCAGCGCCGCAGGCCGTCGAGCGCATCGCCGTCGCCGCCGGCGCGACGCTGGCGGGCGCCACGCTCGCCGCCTGCGTCGTCGCCGACAAGCTCGAAGCACGCATCGGCCTGTACGTCGCCTGCGCGGTGTTCGCGGCCTGGACGCTGCCGCTGCTGCGCGGGCTGCGCCCGCGGACCGCGATCTCCGCGCTCGTCGTCGCCGCAGCGCTCGTCGGGGCGCTGCTCGGCCTGCGCGCGCTGCGCGGCTGAGCCATCCGTCCGTCGGCGCGCGTGCCCTGCT
Organism: Planctomycetota bacterium; assembly: GCA_040375075.1. Classification (GTDB taxonomy): domain Bacteria; phylum Planctomycetota; class UBA1135; order UBA1135; family UBA2386; genus UBA2386. The sequence continues at coordinate 596 of JBEITC010000391.1, forward strand.
GCTTGGCGGCGTCGCGCTTCCCGTCCCAGATCCGCGCGAGGCCGGCGACGACGAAGCCGCCGCGGACGAACCAGCCCACGTCCTCGCCCCAATCGTCGATCCACCGGATCAGGTAGCCTTTCTCGCCGGCCAGCTTGAACCGGATCGTCATCGACCCGAAGAGGAACAGGTAGCTGCCGAGCCGGCTCATGCCTTGGTGCGGTTGGGGACGCGCGGGGACGCACGCTGGCGCTCGCGCCGGCACGCTGCCAGGCGCGGTCCCCTGCGTTCCGCGTGTCCAGTGTCACGCTGGTCCTGCGGCCATGGCCTCGAAGGCGCGTCCCCGTGGATGGGCAGCATCGGCATCCCGATGCCGCTCGTGTCGACGACGCTCGCTGCGCTCCGCGAGTTCGTCGGCGGCATTGCGCTGGCGACCGGCCTGGGCTTCCGGCCGATCCTGGCGCCGCGGTTCTTCACCGATCCGCGGCGCTTCGCTCGCCGGCGCGCGCCGCGGCGCGTGATCGGTCGAGCCGGCCGCCGCCACGTAGCCGCTGGGTGACGCGACGCGAGGGCAGGCGATGCGCTCCGGCGGACGGACGCCGCCCGCCCCCCGCGCGCAACTGCCGGTTCCTTCACGGAACCCCACGCCGAAGCCTCACACGCCGGCGGACCCTGCTTGGCACGCGCGCAACGCGCATGCCCCGCATCGACACCATGACCTCCAACCGCTCCCTGCGTTTCCTGGCCGCCGTCGCCGCACTCGCCGCCGCCGCCGCCGCCCAGGCTCCCTTCACCATCGGCAACCTCGTCGTCGCCCGCGTCGGCGATGGCACGAGCACGCTGTCGTCGGCGACGGCGCCGGTGTTCCTCGACGAGTACACGCCCGCCGGCGTGCTCGTGCAGTCGCTCGCGCTGCCGACGGCGCCGAACGGCAACAACCGCCAGTTCACCTTCCGTGGCGGCTCGTCGTCCGAGGGCTTCCTGACCGTCTCGACCAACGGCCTCTACCTGATGCTCGCCGGCTACGACGTGCCCCCGGGCGCGGCCGTCGCGCTGACCGAGCAGGCGCCGGCGTCGACGACGAACCGCGTCGTCGCGCGCATCGACCTGTCGGGCCAGATCGACACCACGACCGCGCTGGGCGACGCCTACAACGGCAGCCCGACGATCGCCGGCAACTTCCGCAGCGTCGTCAGCGAAGACGGCCAGAGCTTCTGGCTGTCGGGCACCGGCGCGACCGGCAGCGCCGGCGTGCGCTACGTCGCCGCGCTCGGTGACACGACGTCGCTGACGCTGCAGGCCGGCGCGCCGAGCAACACGCGCGTCGCCAGCGTCTACGACGGCCAGCTCTACACGACCAGCGCGTCGACCGTGTACCTCGGCGTCGTCAAGGTCGGCGATGGCCTGCCGACGACCGCCGGCCAGACGACGACCCTGCTGACCGGCTTCCCGACCACGGGCGGCACCGCGGCCAGCTCGGCGTACGACTTCTTCTTCGCCGATCCGGACACGCTGTACGTCGCCGACGACAACGCCGTCAACTCGACCATCGGCGGCATCAACAAGTGGACGCGCGACCCGATCACGGGCACGTGGACCCGCCAGTACCGCCTGCAGCTCGGCGGCGCCGGCGCGCAGACGGCCGCCCGCGGCCTGACCGGCTTCGTGCAGAACGGCGTCACCACGCTGTACGCGACCTGCAACACCAGCGGCGCTGCCACGACGACGCTCGTCTCGATCGTCGACACCGGCCCGACCTCGACGGTGAACTCGCTCCTCGTCTCGCCGGCGAACACCGCGTTCCGCGGCGTGCGCCTGCTGACCAAGCCGTCGACGATCCAGCGCTTCCCCGCTGCCTGCGGCACGACCGGCATCACGATGAGCGGCAACGGCGAACTCGGCACGACGGTCCGCACGACGCTGCGCAACCCGGTCGGCTTCCCGTTCGTCGGCTACGGCCTCACGCAGATCGGCCTGCCGGTGATCCCGGGTTGCGCCTGCACGCTCGGCCACGACTTCTCGCTGCTCGTCGGCACGCCGCTGCCGCCGGCCGCCGCCGCCGACGCGCTGCTGATCCCCAACAACCCCGCGCTCATCGGCACGGCCGTGCTGGCGCAGGGCCTCGACCTGTTCGCGCCGGGCGGCTGCACGTCGCCGCTCGACTTCACGCTGACGGACTACTTCCGCTTCACGATCCAGTGAGCGGAGTGGGCGTCCGACCGGCGGCGCGCTGCGCTCAGCGCGTCGTGTAGCCGGTCATCTCGAGATACCCGCGGCCGTTCGCCGGCTTGCCCGCGAACGTGCCGCCGACGCCGACCGCCCCTTCCCAGTAGCGCACGATGACGCGCAGCTCCTGGTCGGCGAGCAGCGGCGCGACCGCGAGGTCGAACGCCGGCTCGCCGCGGTGGCGCAGCCGCCAGCGCGCCGGATAGCGCGCGCCGCCGTCGGCCGCCGTCCACTCGCCATCGGGCACGAGTTCGATGGCCGCCGGTTCGAGCCGCGTGGCGGCGCCGTCGGGTCCGACGACGACGCCGCGGCTCCACGGGTCGCGGCCGCCGTCGCGCCGGCGCAGCTGGTACCACATCACCTCGACGCCGCCGTCGAGCTGCAGCGAGAACCAGTCCCAGCCGACCTGCTCCGGCCCGAGCGCCGACGTGCTCCACTCGCGATCGAGCCAGCCTTCGCCGCGCACGTCGTGGGCTTCGCCGTCGACGGTCACGCGGCCGGCGAGCGGCAAGCGCGTCAGCGAGTAGTAGTGCGAGGCGTTGCCCGGCTCGCCGCTCTTGCGGCTGAGGCCGGCGTCGCCCTGCAGCACCACCGGCTTGCCGGGCGAGAGTTCGAGGTCGAGCGCGAAGTCGCGCGCCGGCGCCAGCAGCCGCAGCGGCAGGAAGCCGTCGCCGCCCGGCGCGCCCGCGGCGGACCAGTCGAGGCACTGCACGACGAACGGCTGGCCGTCCGCGGGCCCGCGCACGAACGCGAGATCGGCGGCAGCACGGCTGATGCGCTCGTCGAAGCGGAAGCGCTCGCCGTCGACGTCGGCGAGCGCGGCGTGCGCGAACACCATGTCGCGCGCGCCCATCGCGCCGGCGCGCGGCGGCACGGTCGCCGCGAGCGCCTGGCGGAAGAACACCAGCTGCACGCCAAAGCGCCGGCCCGCGGCGGAGGCGACGTGGCCGGTGACGTACCACCACTCGGTGCGGAAGCCCGGGTGCGGGCCGTGATCGCGCGGGAAGACCAGCTGCGGCGGCGCGATGGCGCGCTCGAAGCCCTCGACCGGCCCGGCGGCGAGCGCGTCGGCGACGCGCAGCGCGACGCCATCGTCGGCGCCAGCGGCTGCGCCGTCGCCGCCATCGCCGCCGCAGGCAGCGAG
>JBEITC010000037.1:0-15372 GCA_040375075.1 Planctomycetota bacterium
CCGTCGCGCGGCCGGCGTCGTACGTGCTCGACCGCCAGGGCATCGTGCGCTTCAGCTACGTCGCCGAGAGCGACCAGAACGCCGCGGATCGCGCGTGGGCGGAGAAGCTGCTGCGGGTGGCGGCGGAGCTGGAGTGAGCGGAGGGGGCGCGCGCGCCCGGTGGCGCGACGGCCGGCGACCCCGCATCGTTGTGCCATGCCCGAGCCCGCCGCGAAGGTCCTGCCGCGCGCCGTGTACGCGATCGGCGCGGTGTCGCTGCTCGCCGACGTCGCCAGCGAGCTGATCGTGCCGCTGTTGCCGCTGCTGTTGGCGCAGGTCGGCGGCAGCATGGTGCACCTCGGCTTGCTGCAGGGCATCAGCGAAGGTCTCGTCTCGCTGCTCAAGCTGGCGAGCGGCTGGCTGTCGGACCGCCAGCGGCGGCGCAAGCCGTGGATGGTCGCCGGCTACGGCGTGTCGGCGCTGCTGCGGCCGCTGTTCGCGTTCGTCGGTTCGCCGTGGGCGATGGCGGCGGTGCGCGCCGGCGACCGCATCGGCAAGGGACTGCGCGGCGCCCCGCGTGACGCGCTGCTCGCCGACCTCGTCGACGCGGGCCAGCGCGGCGCCGCCTACGGCGTGCAGCGCGCGATGGACCACGCCGGCGCGCTGCTCGGCGCATTGCTGGCCGCGGCGCTGCTCGCGTGCGGCGTGGAGTTGCGCGTCATCTTCGCGCTCGCGCTGATCCCTGGCCTGCTGGGCATCGTCGTGCTCGTGCGCTTCGTGCCCGAGCGCGCGCGCGACGCCGCAGGAAGCACCCGCCCGAGCGATCCGCCGGGCGCCACGCGGCGCCTGCTGCCGTTCTTGCTGGTCGCCGCGCCATCGGCGGTCGCGGCGAGCGTCGACCTGTTCGCGCTGATGCGCGCGCGCGAACTCGGCATGCCCGACGTCGCGTTGCCGCTGCTGTGGGCGGCGCTGCACGTGGTGCGCTCGACGCTCGCCGCGCCGCTCGGCCGGCTGTCGGACCGCTACGGCCGCCGCCGCATGCTCGCGATCGGCCTGCTGCTGCACGCGCTCGTGCTCGTCGCCTTCGCCGACGTGCAGCACGCCGCGTGGCTGTGGCCGGCGTTTCTGGGGCTCGGCCTGCACGCCGCCTGCACCGAAGGCGCCGAACGCGGCCTCGTCGCCGACCTCACCGGCGCGCACAAACGCGGCCGCGCGTTCGGGCTGTATCACGCGGTGCAGGGCGTGGCGGCGTTCGCTGGTCCGATCGGACTCGGCGCGCTGTGGCAGGCGCACGGCGCCGCGGCGGCGTTCCATGCGGCGGCAGGCGCGGCGGGGTTGGCGGTGGTGATGTTGCCGTTGGTCGGGCGGCGGCGGTCCTAGGGCCGCCGACGGCATCGGCGCGCCAACGCGTCAGCGGTCGGTGACGTCCCGCGCTCCGTCGGGCCGCCGGCGAATGTCGGATCGCCATCGACGAGCCACCGTGCCCCGGCGCACCCGCGTCCGTAAGATCCCCCGCCCTGCATGTCCCTCCGCCGTGAAGGCCCCGTCACCGAGCGCCTGCTGACGCTCCTCCGCTCGCACCCCGGCGCCGACCCCGCGGCCAGCGGCGCGATGGACGAACCGATCGTCCCGCACGCGCCGATGACCCGCCGGCAGGCGGTCGCGCTGTTCGAGTCGGCGATCCAGTCGCGCCTGCAGGACCTGCTGTCGCGCGAGATGAAGGACAAGGGGCTCAGCTACTACACGATCGGCAGCAGCGGCCACGAAGCCAACGCGGCGTTCGGCGCGCTGCTGCGCACGACGGACACGGCATTCCTGCACTACCGCAGCGGCGCGTTCATGGCCGCCCGCCTGCGGCAGGGACAGGGCGAGACGCCGTTCTTCGACGCGATGCTGTCGTTCTGCGCGTCGGCCGAGGACCCGATCAGCGGCGGCCGCCACAAGGTGCTCGGCTCGCCGACGACGCACGTGCCGCCGCAGACGAGCACGATCGCGAGCCACCTGCCGAAGGCCGTCGGCTTCGCGATGGCGATGCAGCGCATGGAGCGCCTGGGCCTGCCGACCGCCGGCGTGCCGTACGACAGCGTCGTCTACTGCAGCTTCGGCGACGCGTCGATGAACCACGCCACCGCGCAGGCTGGCTTCCACGCCGCCGGCGCCGCGACGCTGCACAGCCAGCCGTGCCCGATCCTGTTCGCCTGCGAGGACAACGGCATCGGCATCTCGGTGCGCACGCCCGACACGTTCGTCGCGCGCATGATGCAGAACCGCACCGGCATCCGGTACTTCGCCTGCGACAGCCAGGACTACCCGGGCGTGTGGGCGACGGCGCTGGAGGCGATCGAGTTCGTGCGCACGCAGCGCCGGCCGGCGTTCGTGCACACCAAGACCGTGCGCCTGATGGGCCACGCCGGCAGCGACGTCGAAGCGAACTACATGGCGCTCGACGCGATCGAGCGCAACGAGGCGCGCGACCCGCTGCTCGGCTTCGCCGACCTCTTGCTGCGCAGCGGCGCGATCGCGCCCGGAGCGCTGCTGGCGCTCTACGAGGACACCGACCGCCGCCTGCGCCGCGCCGCCGACGAAGCGAGCCGCCGGCCCAAGCTGACGACCGTCGACGCGATCGTGCAGCCGCTGCGACTGCCGAAGGCCGACGAGCTGACCGTGCGCGTCGCCGACGCCGAGGCGCGCAGCAAGGCCTTCGGCGGCAAGCTGCCCGAGGACGACCAGCGCCCGCGCCACCTCGCGTACCGCATCCCGCAGGCGCTGACCGACCTGTTCGTCGCCTACCCCGAGGCGTTCCTGTTCGGCGAGGACGTGGCCAAGAAGGGCGGCGTCTACCACGCGACGACGGGCCTGCACGAGACGTTCGGTCCGGGCCGCGTGTTCAACACGATCCTCGACGAGACGACGATCCTCGGCCTCGCGCAGGGCATGGCGACGGCCGGCTGCCTGCCGTTCCCCGAGATCCAGTACCTCGCGTACATCCACAACGCGCTCGACCAGATCCGCGGCGAAGCGGCGTCGCTGCAGTTCTTCAGCAGCGGCAAGAACTGCCGCGACCTGCCGATCCACACGCCCGCGTTCCAGAACCCGATGGTCGTGCGCGTCGCCGGCCTCGCCTACCAGAAGGGCTTCGGCGGCCACTTCCACAACGACAACTCGGTCGGCGCGCTGCTCGACATCCCGGGCCTCGTGATCGGCGTGCCGGCGCGGGGCGACGACGCGGTGCGCATGCTGCGCACGATGGCGGCGGCGGCGAGCCAGCGCGGCAAGGTCTGCCTGTGCCTCGAGCCGATCGCGCTCTACATGCAGAAGGACCTGCACGCGCCGAACGACGGCCTGTGGCAGACCAGCTACCCGCCGCCCGACGAACTGCTGCCGCTCGGCGAAGGGCAGGCCTACGGCGCCGCCGACGGCGACCAGCTGACCATCGTCAGCTACGGCAACGGCCTGTGGATGAGCCTGCGCGTGCAGAAGCGCCTGCGCGACCAGGGCGTGAAGGCGCGCGTCTTCGACCTGCGCTGGCTCGCGCCGATGCCGATCGACGAAGTGAAGCGCCACGTCAAGGCGACCGGCCGCTGCCTCGTCGTCGACGAGTGCCGCGCGACGCACGGCGGGCCGAGCCCGCTGATCCTGACCGCGCTGTGCCAGGACCCCGAACTGCGCGGCTGCGTGCTGCGCCGCGTCGCGGCCGTCGACACCTACGTGCCGCTCGCCGCGGCCGCCAACCTCGTGCTCGTGCAGGAGCCCGACATCGAGGCCGCTGCGCTCGCGATCGTGAAGGAGGCCGTCCGATGAGCAAGCCCACCGCCGTCCTGTTCTGCCCCGGTCGCGGCTCGTACGGCAAGGACGAGCTCGGCTTCGTCGGCCGCACGATCCGGCCCGGCCCCGTCGCCGACGCGCTCGCCGCGTGCGACGACTGGCGCCGCTCGCAGAGCCGGCCGACGCTCACCGAGGTCGACGGCGCCGAGAAGTACCGGCCCGGCCTGCACCTCGACGGCGAGAACGCCGCCGAGCTGATCTACTTCGGCGCGATGGCGCACGCCGAGCTGCTGCGCGAGCGCTACGACATCGTCGCCGTCGCGGGCAACTCGCTCGGCTGGTACACGGCGCTGCCGGCCAGCGGCGCGCTCGACCCGACGTCCGGCTGGCGCCTCGTCGCGACGATGGCCGCGCTGCAGAAGCAGGTCGTCGGCGGGCAGGTGCTGATGACCAACGTCGACGACGACTGGCGGCTCAACCTCGAGCTGCGCGTCGCGACGCAGGCGGTCGTGCAGGCGCTGCGCGACCGCGGCGACGAGACCTTCTGCGACTTCAGCATCCGCCTCGGCGGCCACGAAGTGCTCGCCGGCACCGAGGCAGCGGTCACCGCGCTGCTCACCCACCTGCCCAAGGTGAAGATCGGCGAGCGCGAGTTCCCGTTCCGCCTCGCCGGCCACGGGCCGTTCCACACCAGGCTGTGCGCCGAGACGGCGCGGCGGTCGGCGGAGCTGCTCGCGGACCTGCCGATGGCGACGCCGCGCTGCCACCTGATCGACGGCTTCGGCAACGTGCACTCGCCGTGGTCGGCCGACCCGCGCGAGCTGCTGCGCTACACGACGACGGAGCAGGTGCTGGAGACGTTCGACTTCACCGCCTGCATCCGCACGGCGATGCGCGAGTTCCAGCCCGACGTGCTGCTGTGCGCGGGCCCGGGCAGCTCGCTGCGCGCGCCGGTCGGCCACACCGTGCTGGCCGAGGGCTGGCGCGGGATCGCGGACAAGGCGGCGCTGTTCGCCGCCAACCTCGTGCGCACCGACTGACGGCGCGCGGGGCGCCGGTCAGCGACCGACGACGAATTCCTTGATGGAGCCGAACTGCATGTTGGCCGACGACGTCGGCGCGGCCGGCTGCAGCGCGAACTCGACGCCGATGACGGCGGGGGTGTTCGGCACGTAGAGCTGCGCGTCGAGGCGGTCGACGTCCGGCACGAGGCTCGCGATCCAGGTGAAGGCCTGGTTCGGGTCGAGCAGCAGCGTGCCGATCGCGGTCGGCACGCCGACCGGGACCGCCGGGCCCGCGAAGATCAGGCCATCGCCCGATTCGGCCGCGACCGAGATGCGCACCGTGGCGCCGGGGACGAGCGCGCCGGCAGACCAGATCCGCGGATGCGCGATGTCCTGCTCGATCGCGACGACCAGCGGGTCGGCGACGACCGTCGGGCCGAGGCACTGCTCGAGCGCATCGGCGTCGACGCCGAGGAAGTGGCGGAAGAAGCCGACCGACATGCCGACCGCTCGCGTGAAGTCCGGCGTCACGCCGGACATGCCCACGATCGAGAAGTGGTCCGACGTCGCGTCGAGCCGGGCCATGAACTTGATCGGCGCGCCGGCGTCGACCGCGGAGACGAACGGCTGCGCGTGCTGCCAGTGCGGCGTGAGGACGTCGCCATCGCCGACGACGCACCCGAACGGCAGCGTGATGGCTGCGGCAGAACTGCCGGTCGGCGCCGCGGGCGCGAAGGCGAACACGCAGCGGATCTGGGGGTTCTGCGCGACCACGAACGCGGTCGTGCCGCCGCCCATGCTGTGACCAGCGACGCCGATGCGCGACAGGTCGAACGCGTCCTGGAACGGCCCGCCCGCGGTGGCGTTGGCCGCCGCGATCGCGCCGAGGTTGGCGTGCGCGTCCTGCGTGAGGGTCACGTAGTTCCAGATGGCGGTGTCCGGCGCGACGACGACGAAGCCCTGGCGCGCCCACTCGGCGCAGAGCGTCGGATAGTCACGACCCATGAACGACCAGCCATGCAGGAACAGCAGCACCGGCCATCCACCCTTCTTCGGCAGCACCGGCGCGTTGTGGCCCTGGACCGTCGACGGGTAGTAGACGCGCGTGAAGAGCGTCGACGTTCCCTGGCCCGTCGTGTTGGGCCACGCGACGTCGCGGCTGGCGACGAGCGGATAGGTCTGGGCGAGGGCGCTCGCAGCGAAGAGCGCGATGGCGGCGAAGGTTCGCATGGTTCGAACTCCGGAGGGCGGAGGGAGAGGCTAGCCGCGAACCCCACGCTGGCAAGGTGCGGCGCCGCGGCCGCACAGGGGAGAGATTGCCTCGTGTGCGGCGGAGCGCATCCGCCGCTTCATGCTGCCCGCGCGCGCGGCGCCGTCGCACGGCGCCGCGTCGGCGACTCAGGCCTTGATGTGCTTGCTGACCAGCTTCGTCATCTCGAACATCGTGACGACGGCCTTGCCGCCGAAGATCGGCTTGAGCTTCTCGTCGGCCTTGATGTTCGTCTTGACCTTCGTGTCCTGCAGGCCGTTCTTCTTGATGTAGTCCCAGAGCTTCTTGGTGATCTGGCCGCGCGGCAGCGGCGTGCTGCCGACGATCACGGCGAGCACCTCGTCGGGCTGGACGGGCTTCATGAGGGCGGGATTGACCTTCTTCTTGGCAGCCATCGGATTCTCGATCGGTAGGGACGCGCAGGGATCCGGCGGCGACGCAACGCGCGCTGCACCAGCCCGGCCTGCAGGTGCTCGGGATGATGGCGGGGAAGTGCCGGTCCGCAAGCCTCGAAAGGGCCATTTGCGCCCTTCTGCGGGGATCGCGCCGGCAACGGGCGCATGCCGACGCGCGCCCGCCGACCGCTGGAATCAGCCGATTCCGTACCGTTCCCGCATCACGGCGAGGTGGTGCAGTTCGTGTCCGGCCGTGATCCAGAGCAGGCTGCGCACGCTCGCCGGCTTGCCGTTGGCGAGGCCGCGCCGCGTCCAGGCGAGCGCATCGAAGCCGCGGAACAGCGCCAGCGTGGCGGCGCGGACGGCGGCGAACTCGGCGACGACGTCGGCGAGGTGACGGCCGTCGCTGCCGTCGTTGGCGGCGTAGAGGTCCTCGTCGAACGGCGGCAGCGACGCCGTCTCGCCGCGCGCGATGCACATGGCGCGGTAGCAGAACAGCCGCTCGCCGTCGCAGACGTGCTGCCAGACGCGCTTGATCGTCCACTTGCCAAGCGCGTAGGCGTAGGCGCCGCGCTCGGCCGGGACGCCGGCGAGCAGCGCGCGGGTGGCGACGCCCTGGCGCTCGAGATGGGCCAGCGCGTCGCCGTCCGGCACGCGGTCGACGTAACCCTGGAAGTGCGGGGCGTACTCGCTCGGATCGGGGCGGTTCATGGCGTGAGGTTCGGACGGCGCAGCGCCGCCGGTTGCAGCAGTCAGCCCTCGCCGCGGCGCGCGGTCGCGACCGTCTCGGGCGTCTTGTCGGCGGCGTCGTACCAGCCGACGAAGCGCTTGGCCTGTTCGGCTTCGAGCCCGCGCAGCGCGTCGACCCACGCCGGCGGCACCGACTGGTAACGCAGCGTCGCGCGCACCTCGCACGGCCCGTCGCCGGCCGGGAGCGGCACGCGGAACGCGGCGACGTCGCCGCCGGCCGCGAAGTCCGCGTCGCCGTCGACGCCGATCGGCGCGGTGGCGTCGGCGTGCGGGCCGTCCTTCGTCCAGCCGCGCGGCAGGAGCCGCGTGTCCTTGCGCTTGGTCGTCATCTTGGTGAGGTACGTCGTCGGCGCGCCGTCGGGGCCGGCGGCGACCATCTCGTAGACGACGGCTTCGCTCGCCTTGGTGACGACCGCCGGATGCGCGATCGAGAGCTCGTCGCCGACGCCGCGGATGCGGCCCTTGTCGTCGTGCGCGCCGCTCTCGAACACGACCTCGCCGCCGCGCAGCACCTGCACGTGCAGCCACGCGCGCCGCGCCGGATAGCCCGTCGGGAACTTGTGGCCCGTCAGGTTCTCGACCTTGACGCCGAACGCGAGCGCGCCGCCGTCGCGGACGAGCGGCGTCACCTCGAGCCGCGCGGTCGCCTCGGCGAGCTGCTGCTTCGTAGCCGCGATCGTGCGATCGAACTGCGCCGGCTCGGCGAGCACGTCGAGCTCTTCGCGGTGGTCGCGCAGCAGGCCGAGCATGAAGGCATTGCCGCCGACGAAGCCGTGCACGGCGTAGCCTTCGCGCTCGGGAATGCGGAAGTCGAAGCCCATCGGGTTGCGCGCGATGCGCGTCGGCGCGCTGCGCGGCATGTGGCACTGCTGGCAGGTGCGCGCCTTCGCCGGGTCGGCGCCGTCGCGCTCGTCGCTGAACTCGCTGTTGCGCCACTCGAGGTAGGGCGTCTGCTCCTTGAACGGCGTCCCCTGGTGCTCGGTCGTCAGCGTGTGGCACGTCGCGCACAGCGCCGCCTTCTGCACGTGCGGGCCGTGGACCGGCGTGTAGTTCACGTGCATCTGCATCGGCCGCGGCGCGACGTCCGCGAACGGGCCGAAGATGCGGCGGTCCTTGTTGAACGTCGGCCGGCCGGAGAACGACTCCTCCTTGCCGAAGTTGGCGCCGTCCATCAGGTGGCAGACGGTGCACGACACGCCGTCGTCGGCGAACACGTCGCCTTCGGCGTCCGCCAGCCGCGGCGCGGGCTTGCCGGCGAGCACGTTCTCGTGGTGCAGCATCGGCGCGTGGCAGCGCAGGCACAGCTCCTGCACCTGCTCGCCCGCCGCCGCCGTCTCCTTCTGCAGCTGGGCGTGGAAGTACGGGTCGCGGAACGAGTTCGCCATCATCGTCGCCTGCCACGTGGCGTACGGCGACACGTCCTCGCCCTCGGCGTCGCGCATCGCCCGGGCGCCGACCGCGGTCAGGTGGCAGACGCCACACTGCTCGGAGGTCGTGAACAGCTCGTCGGCATGCGCGTCGACCGCGTCGCGCGCGACGGCGCCGGGCGCGTCGGGCGCGAAGCTGCACAGCAACACGGACGCGAGCCCGAACGGGACGGCGAACCTCGGCGACATGGGCCGCGGACTCTACCGCGGCGCGCCGAACACGGCGCGCGCGATCGCGCGACCGGCGGCGTCGAGGAACGGATCGGCTACGTCCTCGTACCCATAACGGTCGTCGTTCAGCACGCCGTCGGCGTTGGTGTAGAGCGTGATCGCGAGGAAGAACGCGCGGCCGTCGCGGGCGTCGACGACGTACGCGTTCTCGGTCGAGAAGCCGTAGGCGCGGCCGATCTTGCCGTAGACGCGCAGCTTGTCGGCCGGGACGACGTCGCGCAGGCCGCGCAGCAGGAACTTGCAGGCGTGGTCCGGCGTCTTCGCCGGGTCGTACTTCGGGTTCGCCGACTCGCGCGGCAGCTCGCCGAGCGCCATCACGAGGAAGCGCCGGTGCGCGCGCGACATGTCGGGGAAGCCGCGCTTGCCGAGCACGACGTCGGGCCGCATCACCGCGACGAGCACGTCCTGCAGGTCGTCGAGCGCCATCGCGTTCTTCTGCGCGAACGACATCGGCCCGTCGATCCGCTCGCCGCCCTGCATCCACGCCGCGCCGACGTCGAGCCCGGTCCAACCGTCGTTGGCCAGCCCGATGCCGGCCTCGCGCGCGGGGAACACCGTGTCGCCGACGCGGACCTCGCGCGTCTGCTGGTTCTCGTCCCTCGTGCGCGCCTCGGACAGCCGGTGCCACAGCCGCGCCGACGCGAAGCCGGCCTCCCACATGCGGCGGTTCATGCCGTCCTGGCCGAGCAGCTCGACGCAGTGGTTGTGCGCGGCGTTGTCGCTGACGAGCACGAGCTTGCGCAGCAGATGCCGGAACGTCAGCGGCCCGCCGTCGACGTCCGTCGCGTCGGCGTCGATCCGCTTGTCGCCGGGAAAGCGCGCGCCGATCACCACCGGCGCGTCGAGCGTCACCGACGGATCGCGCGCGGCGGCGTCCTGCAGCGCCAGCAGCGCGCCGACGGCGCCGCACAGCTTGATGGCGCTCGCCGGATAGAAGTACTGCTGCGGATCGCCGAGCCGACTCTTCACCAGCTTGGGCTGCTTGGCGAGCGGATCGACGAACTCGGCGAGGACGACCTGCAGCCGGTGCTCCTTGGCGCGGTCGAGCACCGCCGCGCACGCCGGCTCCGTGCGCAGGATCGCCGCGAGGTCGCGCGGCGCGGGCACTGCCGCGGGCGCTGGCGCGGGCGCGGGGTCGGACGTCGACGGCGACTGCGGCAACGCGACGAAGAGGCACAGCAGCGCAGCGAGCGACATGGCGCGACCATAGCGCGGCGACGTCGCCGTCGGCGCATGCGCTTCGCCCGCGCTGGTCCTGCCACGTCGGCGAGGAGTCTGCGTCACGGGACGCGCGCCGATCCGGCGCGTGGATGCGCGGCTGGGGCGAAGCCTTCGACCGCAGGCGAATCGCTGGCTTCGCGGAAGCTCGGCGGCGAGCGCCCGGACGCGAAGACGCGTGTCGGGCGGCGTGGCCTCCCGTGACGCAGACGCCTTGGGCGAGCGGCGCGATCCGCCGCGCCCCGCGCGCGGGCCAGCGCCCGGCTACGGCCGCGCGCGCATGCGCGCCTTCGTCGCCAGGTAGAGCTCCTCGACCTTGGCCCGCGCCCACGGCACCTTGCGCAGGAACTTCAGCGACGACGTCAGGCTCGGCTCGTAGGCGAAGCAGCGGATGTCGACCGCGCGAGCCATCTCGTCCCAGCCGATCCGGTCGACCAGGAACTCGAGGATCGCCTGCAGGGTGACCCCGTGCAGCGGGTTGTTGGGTTGCTGGTCCACGAAGCCGCGCATGCTAGGAGCCGGCGTCACGGGACGCGCGCCGAAACGGCGGGTGGATCCGCCGGGGATCGGCGGCGAGTTCCCGGACGCGCCGATGCGCGCCGTTCGCCGTGACCTGCCGGCACGCAGGATCCAGGTGACGCTGCGATCGCGGCGAAGGTTCCTTCCCTCGGACCCCCGCAGGCCCCAGCATGGGCCGATGCACCGCCCGCTGCCGCTCGTCTTCCTGGCCGCCACCGTCGACGCGCAGCAACTGCCGCCGTCGCAGGCCGAGGTGGTGTTCCTCGGCCGGTCCAACGTCGGCAAGTCGTCGCTGCTCAACGCGCTCGCCAACCAGAAGGACCTGGCGCGCGTGTCCAACACGCCCGGGCGCACGCAGGTGCTCGCCTGCTTCGGCTTCGAGGGCAGCAAGACGACGCTCGTCGACTGCCCCGGCTACGGCTTCGCCAAGGCGCCGAAGGAGTTGCGCGATTCGTGGCTGCCGATGATCGAGGACTACCTGAAGCAGCGCGAGGCGCTGCGCATGGTGCTGCTGCTGGTCGACGGCGAGATCGGCCCGACCAACTCGGACCTCGACATGCTGGCGTGGCTGCGCACGAGCGGCCTGCCGATCACCATCGTCGCGACGAAGCTCGATCGCGTGCGGTCGTCGAAGCGCCACGCGCGCCGGCAGGAAGTGGCGACGAAGTGCGGGCTGCCGGCGAACGAAGTCCTCTGGGTCAGCTGCACCGACCAGCAGGGCATCGACCAGCTGCGCGGCCTCGTGCGCGAGTTGCTGCAGTGAAGTGAGCGGACGCGGCGCGCGGCGCCTGCGCCGTCCGCCGGCGGCGATGCGAACGGCCCCGCGCAGCCAGCGGACCGCGCGAGATGCTCGCGCCGTCGCGACGCGACCCGCGCAACGCGACCGCCGCCGCCGTAGCATCCGCCGCCCCGTGCGCCCCCGCCTCCGCCGTTCGCCGCCACCGCCCGATCCCGACGCCACGCCGAAGTGCCGCCACTTCGGCACCTGCGGCGGCTGCTCCCTGCTCGACCAGCCGATCGCCTGGCAGCTGCACGACAAGATCGCGGCGGCCGAGAAGCTGCTCGCGCCGCACCTCGCCGGCCAGCGCATCGCGTTCGACCAACCCGACCGCGCGCCGCGGCACTTCCGCACGCGCCTGCTGTACCCGGTGCGCTCCGACCGCGACGGCCTGCCGGTGGTCGGCATCTACGAGTTCCAGAGCCACAAGCTCGTGCGCATCGAGGAGTGCAAGACGCAGGACGTCTGGCTCACCGATCTCGGCAAGGCGATGGAGACGATCCTGCGCGACCAGCGCGTGCAGCCGTACAGCCCGTCGAGCAAGCGCGGCGTCGCCAAGGGCGTGTGGGCGCGGCTCGCCAGCGGCACCGGCGAAGTGCTCGCCGGCGTGGTCACGCGGCCCGGCACGTTCCCGCAGGGCCCGGCATTCGCCGAGGCGCTGACCAAGGCGGCGCGCGAACTGCCGCAGGGCCGGCAGAAGCGCCACCTCGTCGGCGTCGTGCACTCGATCAGCGACCGCGACGACGAGTTCCTGCTCGGCGACCGCCACGTGCCGCTGCGCGGCCGCGACCACGTCGTCGACCGCCGCGACGACCTCGACTTCCGCATCAGCGCGGGCAGCTTCTACCAGGTGCACGCCGGCGCTTCGGCGCTGCTGTACGCGCCGGCCATGGCGCTGTGCGGCGACGTGAAGGGCCTGCGCATCGTCGACGGCTACGGCGGCGTCGGCGGCTTCGGCCTGCGGCTCGCGCACCGCGGCGCCGCCGAGGTCACCATCGTCGAGGACAACGAAGCCGCGTGCCGCGACGCCGAGCACAACGCCAAGCAGAACGGCCTCGCCAACGTGCGCGTGCTGCCGCAGGCGTACGCGTCGGCGCAGCTGCCCGACAAGCCGGACCTGCTGGTCGTCGACCCGCCGCGCGCGGGCCTCGGCGAGAAGGGCGTGCAGCGCACGCTGCGCAGCCAGCCGCGTCGCATCCTGTACGTCGCCTGCGCCGCCGACTCGCTGGCGCGCGACCTCGGCGTGCTGTGCGCCAACGGCTACCGCGTGACGGCGGCGCGGCTGTGCGACCTGTTCCCGCACACCGAGCACGTCGAGCTGATGGTGCGGCTGGAAGCGGCGGGCGGCTGAGAGCCCCGACGAGCAATCGTCGTGCGAGCGCTCGGCTTGCCCCTGGAGAGCGCCAATGCAGCCGTGTAGAGCCTGGGCGATCGATCAGTTGGCGCGCAGCGCCGCGAACACGCCCGCCAGCGGCAAGGCGCTGACGCCCTCGTCGATCTCGTACTCGCGCGTGCCCGGATGGACGACGTACAGCCGGTCCAGCCCGAGCTCGGCCTTCGCGACCCGCATCGACTTCGTGATCTTCGGCGCGTCGTCGTACTTGCACTCGAAGCCGTAGAGCTTGCCGCCGCGCGGCACGACGAGATCCACCTCGGCGCCGGATGGCGAACCCCAGAAGCAGGCATCGCGCTCGGCGCCGAGCGCCTGGATCACGTGCTCCAGGGCGAAGCCTTCCCACGACAAGCCGAAGCGCGGATGCGCCATGACCTCGCCGCCATGGCGAAGCGCCAGCAATGCATGCAGGACGCCGCTGTCGCGCAGGTAGACCTTCGGCGTCTTCACCAGCCGCTTGCTGGTGTTGACGAACCACGGCGGCAAGCGACGGACCAGGAACGTGCCGGCAAGCACGTCGACGTACCGCGCCGCGGTCTTCTGGTCGACGCTGATGCCGCGCGCGAGCTCGGAGGCGTTGAGCGGCCCGCCATGGCAGTGCGCGATCATGGTCCAGAATCGTCGCAGTTGCTCAGGCGGCAACGAGATGCCGAAGCGAGCGGCGTCGCGGCTGAGGAAGGTCTCGATGAAGTCCTGCCGCCACGCGTAACTGGCCGCGTCGTCGACGGCGAGGAACGACCGCGGGAAGCCGCCGCGATGCCACAGTTGCTGCGCGGCGGACGCGCCGACCTCGTCGACGTCGAAGCCGCTGAGGTGAACGAACGCGACGCGGCCGGCGAGCGACTCGGACGTGCCGCGCATGAGGTCCGGGGACGCGCTGCCCAGCAACAGGAAGCGCGCCGGCGGACCGGGTCGGTCCGCGAGCACGCGCAGGATCGGCAGCAACTCCGGCATGGTCTGGACCTCGTCGATCACGACGAGGCCGCGCAGGCCGCCGAGCACGGTCTCCGGCGCGGTGGCCAGAGCGCCGCGATCGATCGAACTCTCCAGGTCGAATGTCGCAGTTGGCGCGAGCGCACGTGCGAGCGTGCTCTTGCCGCACTGGCGGGCACCCAGCAGGGCGACGATGGGTGCGCGTTCCAGGGCTTGCCGAACTTGCCCGATACGCCCAGCCCTCGGAATGCCGTCGGCCATGGTTCATGCAATATCGGATCTGCACTCCGAAGTTGCAAGAAATGCTGCAAGCTTCTTTAAAGAGGCAGTTTACGATCCCGTTTATCGGGTTCTGCGCAGGGTCTTTGGCGTGACCGCCGGCTCAACCGCCATGTGGGGCACTCCGCCGGGGCTGCGTTACCGGTGCCCACGACCCAGCCGGATCTCCGCTCGATCCCACGCGCCGCACCATGACGCCCCCGTCCCGCCGCCCGCTCGCCCTCTGCCTGCTCGGCATCGCCGCCGCGCTGCCGACGCTGCCCGCCCAATCGCTCGGCTGCCACGACCTGCAGGCCTTGCCGCCGATCTCACAACAACTGCTCGCCGCAGCGCCGCTGTCCGGTCGCCACGCCGTTCGCCTCGACCTGCCGACCGGCGTGCTCTACGAGCAGTCGTTCGGGACCTTCACACCGACGACCGTCGTGGCGATCGCCTCGGCGACCAAGACGCTGTCCGCCGCCGTGCTGATGTCGCTCGTCGACAGCAACGTGCTGTCGCTCGACGACCGCGTCGGACAGTACCTGCCGGAGTGGAACAGCGGCGCGCGCGCCAGCATCACGCTGCGCATGTGCTTCACGCACACGGCGGGCATGGTCGCGAACAACAGCGCGATCAGCGACGAGACGATCACGCTGCGGCAGGCGGCGCAGCAGCTCGCCACCGTGCCGCTGGCAGGCACGCCGGGCAGCGAGTTCCGCTACGGCGGCGTCTCGATGCACGTCGCCGGCGCCGTTTGCGAGGTCGCCAGCGGCCAGAGCTGGGCGACGCTGTTCGCGCAGCGCATCGCCGGGCCGCTGCAACTGACGGCGACGGACTTCCTGGCCTTCGGCCCGACGCAGAACCCGCGCATCGCCGGCGGCGCGCAGTCGACGCTGCGCGACTTCGCCCGCTTCGTGGCAATGCTGCGCGACGGCGGCGTCGCCAACGGCGTGACCGTGCTGTCGGCGGCGAGCGTGCAGACGCTGCTGACGGCGCAGACGGTCGGCGTGCCGATCGCAGGCTCGCCGCACCCCTACCTCGCGCCGTACGGCATCGGCATCTGGATCGACCGCCGCGACAGCCAGGGCCGCACGCTGCTCGCCAGCGGCGTCGGCGCCTTCGGCTTCCACGGCTGGATCGACCGCGCGCACGGCCTCAGCGGCACGATGGCAGTGCAGTACGTCAACCAGTCCGTCCAACCGTTCGTCGAACGCATCCAGGCCGAGGTCGACGCTGCCGTGCTGCCCGCCGGCACGGTCTGCGTCGGCGCGGCGAGCCCGGCGTGCGCGCCGGCGGTCTGGCTCAATGCAACGCTGCCAGCGCGCGCCGGCGACGCCGACTTCGCGCTGCGCTGCGACCGCGCGCCGGCCGGGTTGCCGGGCGCTGCCCTGATCGGCACGCCACAGCCGGGCGGCGTGCCGATCGCCGACCTCGCGTCGCATCTCGGCGTCG
>JBEITC010000335.1:0-4602 GCA_040375075.1 Planctomycetota bacterium
GCGGCGGCGACGACGGCGCGATCGCTCATCGGCGCGTCCGGCGACGGCCGGCGACAGGGCGCGACGACGCCGCGGCGGGCTTGGCGCCGGCCTCGGCTAGGTCGGCCGAGCGGTCGGCAGGGACGTGGTAGCGCGACAGGATGCGCGGCAGCGCCGCGCGCGCGCCGGCAGCGGCGAGCAGCACCGTGGCGCCACTGGACAGCTTGATCACGACGTCGCCCTTGGCGCGGTCGACGCGCCGCACGAAGTCGCGCATGTCGACCGGCTGCTGGCCGTCGACCGTGGCGACGACGTCGTTGACGAACGCTTCGTAGCCGACGTTGACCTTGTCGGCGAGCACGTGCGCGAGCACGACCACCTCCTGCTGCTCGGGCTTGCGCAGCCCGGAGTGGTAGAGGTGCAGCAGCTCCTTCGGCGCCTTGTCCCACCAGTTGTCGCCCCAGTTGCGCAGGAACTCGGCGGTGAGGCGCTGGAAGACGAGGCCGCCGAACAGGAACCACATCGGCCGGCGATCGAACTCGGTGCGCGGCACCAGCCACGCCATCGGCTGCATGGCCATGCGCACGGTCAGCGGCTTGCCACGGCGCAGCACCTTCGCCGACACGGCGTCGCCGCAGTGGTGGTCGCCGATGACCGCGTCGAACTGGCAGCGGTAGCGGCTGCGGTAGCGCACGGTGCCGTTGTCGGCGATGCGCAGGCCGTCGAGCTCCATCAGCACGTCGCCGACCTCGAGCTTGCCCCACGCGCTGGAGCCGTACTGCACGGCCGTGATCAGCACGCCGCAGTGCTGCGGCGCCATGCCGAGGTGCGCGCGCAGCGCGTCGTTCTCGAGCGGCTGCGTGGAGATGCCGATGCCCGGCACCTGCGGGTCGATCCCGGCGCGCACGGCGGCGAGGAAGCGACGGATGATGGGCGCTGGCACCATCTCGCCGATGTTCTCGGCGTCGGGCATCGCCTGGAACGCGATGCCGGCGACCTTGCCGCGCGCGAACACCGGGCCGCCGCTGTTGCCCTCGTTGATCGCCGCGTCGACGGTGACCGCGAGCAGATGGCGTTGGCTGTGCTCGTAGCGCTGCACCTCGATGCGCGAGACGACGCCCTCGGTGATCGAGACCTCCTCGCCGCCGATCGGGTAACCGACCACCTGCACGGCCTCGCGCAAGCGCGGCAGTTCGCCGATGCGCGCCGGCTTGATGCCGCGCGTGAAGGCCGGGTCCTCGACCTGCAGCAACGCGAGGTCGCAGTCGTGGCTGATGGCGAGCACGCGGGCGACGACCTTGGTCGGATCGTCCTGCTTCTGCACCTGCACGAACGTCGCGTTGGCGACGACGTGCGCGCCGGTCAGCACCTGTCCCGGGGCCACGATCACGCCCGAGCCGGTGCTGCCGCGCGGGGCGACGCTCTGCCACGGGCACTCGTAGTCGGGGTCCTGGTAGGTGCAGTAGACGCGGACGACTTGCGGATGGGCCATGCGGGTTCGCCCGGGCGGACGCGCGGGGCGGACAGGGTAGCGACCGCGGGCGACGACGCGACAGGCGGGCAAGCGGACAGCGCCCGCCAGCGGCCGTCGCGTGGAACCGGCACGCCGAAACGCCGTCGCCATGGGCGCTCCCCCAGCGCGCGCGAGCCCGGGTCCGGACCACGGCGCACGGCGAGACTCCCTACCGCCGACGCCTGCCGCGGAACCGGGGATTCGGTAGACTCCGTCGTACTACGGGATCTCCCTGTCCCGCCTACCTCGCGTACACCACCCATGCGACACCTTGCACCTGCGGCGTTCGCCGCACTCGCCCTTCTCGCCACTGCCGTAGCACAGACCGTCGATCCGGTCGGCCGCGTCCACCCCAAGGCAGCGCCGCTCGCCAGCGTGCCGACGCTGACGCTGCCCGGCATCGACCGCGCCGCGTTGAGCCTCGATGACGTCCAGCGCCGCATGAACGGCCAGCCGGCGCGCTATGCCGTGCCGTTCGCGACCAGCGCCGACCTCAACACCCACGGCCTGTGGGAAGCGCTCGACGCGAACTGGTCGCTTTGGCGCCTGCGCATCGCCTGCCCCGACGCGAGCCACGTCAACCTCGGCTTCCAGCAGTACTTCATGCCCGCCGGCGCGCGCATGATGGTCTACGCGTCGAACTACCAGGACGTCGTCCGGCCGTTCGACAGCGGCGACCACCAGCCCAGCGGCGAGTTCTGGACGCCGGTCGTGCAGACCAGCGAGATCGTCTGCGAGGTCTACGTGCCCACGGCGCTGCGCCCGCAGGCGCAACTGCAGTTGCAGCAGGTCGGCTCGGGCTACCGCTTCTTCGGCTTCGGCGACGACGCGGTCGGCGGCATCGACCCGGCCGGCGCTTGCAACGTCGACGTCGTCTGCGCGCAGGGTTCCGCGTGGAGCCTCGAGATCCCCGCGATCGCCGCGATGAGCTCGAACGGCTCGATCTTCTGCACCGGCTCGATGATCAACAACACGGCGAACGACGGGAAGAACTACTTCCTGACCGCGTTCCACTGCGGCGTCACGGCGGCCAATGCCGCGTCGCTGGTCTGCTACTGGAACTACCGCCGCACGACCTGCGGCAGCGGCAGCGGCTCGCTGGCGCAGTTCACCAGCGGCTCGGCGTGGCGCGCCGGCTACAGCAACTCGGACTTCACGCTCGTCGAGCTCAACAGCTCGCCGAACATCGCCTGGGGCATCACGCACGCCGGCTGGAACCGCGGCGCCGCGGCGCCGACCTCGTCGACGGCGATCCACCACCCGAGCGGCGACGTGAAGAAGATCTCGTTCGAGACCGCCGCGTCGGCGATCACCTCGTACGGCGGCACGGCCTCGCCGGGCGGCGGCACGCACCTGCGCGTCATCGACTGGGACACCGGCACGACCGAGGGCGGCTCGTCCGGCAGCCCGCTGTTCGACCAGAACAAGCTGATCGTCGGCCAGCTGCACGGCGGCAGCGCCGCGTGCGGCAACGACCTTTCCGACTGGTACGGCCGGCTCGCGACGTCGTGGACCGGCGGCGGCACCAACACGACGCGCCTGTCCAACTGGCTCGACCCGATCAACACTGGCGCCACGACGATGGCGACGCGTCCGGTCGGCGGCGGCGGTGGCGGCACGGTCGCTACGGCGACCAGTTACGGCACCGGCTGCTACACGCGCTACGCCAGCTTCGCGCAGAGCTTCGGCGCGAACACGGTCGACCTCGCCGGCACGGCGACGGTCGCGAACGTGATCCGCATGCAGCCGCTCGCCGGCGTCACCGGCTACGACGTCCAGGTCGGCGCCAACGCGTGGTACACGCCGGTCGCCGCCAACCTAGCACTCGCCGACGACGCGCTGTCGGCGGCGCTGACGCTGCCGTTCTCCTTCCCGTTCCCGGGCGGCTCGACCTCGCAGGTCAAGATGTGCAGCAACGGCTTCCTCTGGCTCAACGGCACGAGCACGGCCGCTGAGTACCAACCGACGTCCGCGCTGCTGGTCGGCGGCGGCGCCTCGCGCCTCGCGCCGATCTGGATGGACCTCAACCCGGCGGCCGGCGGCACGTGCCACTTCGACGTCGCCCCCGGCAACACGGCCGTCTACCTGACCTGGAACGCGGTGCCGCACTTCGGCAGCACGGCCGGCAACTCGGTGCAGGTCGCGCTGTTCCCGACCGGCGCGGTCGAGTACCGCTACCGCGCGCTCGGCAGCCAGACGGCCGCCTGCGTCGTCGGCTGGGGCCGCAACGGCTCGGCCGTCCCGCCGGACCGCGACCTGTCGGCGGCGAACCTGCCGTTCCAGGTCAGCAGCGACCTCGCCGGCCTGACCTTCACCGGCGTCAACCGGCCGCTGCTCGGCGCGACGCAGCAGTGCGCGCTGACCAACCTGCCGAACCCGGCGAGCAGCATCGGCCTCGTGCTGCTCGGCATGAGCAGCATCGCCGCCGGCCAGGACCTCGCCACCATCGGCGCACCCGGCTGCTCGCTCTACAACCCGGGCACGGTCATCCAGACGCTGTTCCCGCTCGGCACGACGACGACGTGGAGCTTCGCGATCCCGAACACGCCGTCGCTCAGCGGCACGCACGTGTACGCGCAGGGCGCCGCGCTGATCCCGCCGGGCACCAACGCCTTCGGCGCGCTGACCAGCAACGGCGTCGACCTGCTGATCGGCACGCTGTGACCCCGCGCGGGCCGCGGCGCGCCATCGCGCCGGCCGGCCCGCGGTCCTAGGCTGGCGGCGCCATGGCGCCGCCGCGGACCGAACCCGCCGATCTGCCCGCGCCGCCGCCCTTCGCGGCGGCGCTGCGGTTCTGGCTCGCGCTCGGCTGCACGAGCTTCGGCGGGCCGGCGGCGCAGATCGCGCGCCTGCACGACGAACTCGTCGTGCGCCGCCGTTGGCTCGACGGCGAACGCTTCGACCACGCGCTCGACTTCTGCACGCTGCTGCCGGGGCCCGAGGCGCAGCAGCTGGCGACGTGGTGCGGCTGGCGCCTCCACGGCGTGCGTGGCGGCGTCGCCGCCGGCGCGCTGTTCGTGCTGCCCGGCGCAGCGCTGCTGGCGCTGCTGTCGTGGGCGAGCGTCGCGCAGGCCGAACACGCGGCGACGCAGCACGCGCTCTGGGGCGCC
>JBEITC010000647.1:0-1701 GCA_040375075.1 Planctomycetota bacterium
GGGTTGCACACGCCCGGGGCCGGCCGCGCGCGCGCCGCACCCGGCCGCCGGCCCCCCGCGCGGGCCCCCCCCGCCCCGCGGCGGTCACTCAGCTGCAGCCGCTGGTCGCGCCGCAGGACACGCACTTGAGGCACGTGCCGTTGCGGACCAGGGTGAAGGCGCCGCAGCCGCCGCACGGATCGCCTTCGTAGCCCTTCAGCTTGGCCTCGGCGATCTTCATGCGCGTCTGGCGGGTGGCCAGCTGCGCCGCGGTCGGCTCGGCGCGCCGCAGCGCCGCGTTGGCCGTCGGGGTCGCCAGCGCCGTCGGCGTGACGGACGCGGTGGCCAGCGCCATCGCGATGCCGCCGTTGCTGGCACCGCCGTTGCCGCCACCGTTGCCGCCACCGTTGCCGCCACCGACCGTGCCGTCCTGGCCGCGGATCATGCCGCGGCTCGTCGGGTGCAGGTGCGCGTTCTCGTGCACCGGCGTCGGCGTCGCGTCGCCCTCGTACACCGTCTCGGAGACGACCTCCTCCTCGGTGAACTCGTCGTCGTTGCGCGCGCCCATCGTCGTGTTGCGCAGGTCCTCGCTCGAGACCTGGGCGAGTTCCTCGCGGCCGAGGTAGCTGATCGCCAGCTCGCGGAACACGTAGTCGATGACCGACGTGACCATCTTGATCTGGTCGTGGCCCTGGACCATGCCGTTCGGCTCGAAGCGCGTGAACACGAACGCGTCGGCGAACTCGTCCAGCGGCACGCCGTGCTGCAGGCCGAGAGAGACCGCGATCGCGAAGCAGTTCATCAGGCTGCGGAACGCGGCGCCCTCCTTGTGCATGTCGAGGAAGATCTCGCCGAGCGAACCATCCTCGTACTCGCCGGTGCGCAGGTAGATCTTGTGCCCGCCGACGACGGCCTTCTGGGTGTAGCCGGCGCGGCGGTTCGGCAGCTTGCGGCGCTTGGCGATGTAGCGGTGGACGACGCGCTCGGTGATGCGCGCGGCCATCGCGTGCGCCTCCGGCGTGATCGCCGGGGACGTCTCGACCGCCACCGGGCTGTCGTCGTCGACGGTGGAGCTGAGCGGCTGGCTCAGCTTGCTGCCGTCGCGGTAGAGCGCCACGGCCTTGAGCATGAGCTTCCAGCCGAGGCGGTACGCGTCCTTGCAGTCGTCGAGCGACGCGTCGTTCGGCATGTTGATGGTCTTGCTGATCGCGCCGCTGATGAACGGCTGGACCGCGGCCATCATGTGGAGGTGGGCGGCGTACGGGATGTAGCGCTGGCCCTTCTTGCCGCAGCGGTTGGCGCAGTCGAAGACCGGCAGGTGCTGGTCCTTGAGGTGCGGGGCGCCCTCGACCGTCATCGTGCCGCACACGAAGTCGTTGGCGGCGGCGATGTCGGCCTTGCTGAAGCCGAGGTGCTTGAGCAGGTCGAAGCTCCAGTCCTTCAGTTGCTCGTCCGTCAGGCCGAGCTTCGTCTTGAGGAACTCCTCGCCGAGGATGCCCTTGTTGAACGCGAACGAGATGTCGAACGCGCCCTCCATGGCCTTCTCGATCTTCGCCAGGGCGGCGTCGTCGAAGCCGCGCTGGGCGAGGGTCTCGTGGTTGATCGCCGGCGCGCCGGCGAGCGTCTTGCGGCCGACGACGTAGGCGAGGACGTCGTCGACCTGGCTCGGCGCGTAGCCCATCTTGCGCAGCGCCGGGGCGATGCTCTGGTTGGCGATCTTGA
>JBEITC010000597.1:0-2039 GCA_040375075.1 Planctomycetota bacterium
CGCGGCGCAGGCGCTCGGCGACGACGAACTCGCCGCCCGGCTGACGGCGCAACTGCGCGGACTCGAGGGGCGATGAGGCCGGCGGTTGTCGTCGGTCCGCTCGCGCTCGGCCTCGCGGTGGTGGTCTCGGCGCAGCGCGAGGCCTTGCTGGCGGAAGCGCCGCAACTCGCAGCGGCTGCTCGCACGGTGACGGACGCGGCGACGCGGGCGACGTTCGCGGCGCGCGTCGACGACTTCGTGGCGCGCGCGCTCGCCGACTGGTCGCGATGGCCGGCTGCCGACGTCGCGCGCGTCGCCAAGCGCCTGCACGGCGTCTTCAGCGTCCTCGACCGCAACACCCGCTCGCGGCACCCAGCCATCGACATGCTGGAGCAGGAGTTGCGCCGGCGGCCGGGCGAGGTCGACGGCTGGGGCACCGTGCTGGTCTGGCGCGGCTTTGCTGCCCGCGAACTCGGGGCGACCGACGAGGTCGCCGCCGCGTGGGACGCGCTGTGGCGCCGCGCCGCCGGCAGCAAGCGCGTCTGGCTCGCGGTCGAGGGCGCCCGCGTGCTGATCAACAAGTGCGCGCGACCGGCGCAGGCCGAAGCGATGCTCACGGCGGCGCTCGCCGACCTCGCCGCCATGCCGGAGTGGGACGAAGCCACGCGGGCGGCGACGATCGCGGATCCGGACCTCTGGCTGACGGCGACGTGGCGGCCGCGGGCCGGCGCATGGCGCGAGGCGCGCGGCCACGCGCTGCTGCTGCGCGGCTTCGCGCGCGAGCAGATGGGGCAGCTGGTGCCAGCGCTCGCCGACATCGCGGCGGCGCGCGAGGACTTCGCCTGGAGCGCCAACGAGCACCGCTCGGTCAACTGCGACCACAACCTCGCCAGCATCTGGCTGCAGCTGGGCCGCTTCGACCTCGCCTACGAGGTCGCGATGACCACCGCCGACGCCTACGAACGCGGCTTCGCGATGGCTGGTCCAGGCGCGCCGCGCGAGCGCGACGGCAACGGTCGGTTGGCGATGCGCAAGTTGCAGGCGCAGGCGCTGCTGCGGCGCGGCGGACCGGGCGACCTCGAGCGCGCGGTGACGATGCTCGACGCGTCCCTCATCGACCCCGACCTCTGGTTCCTCGCCGACACCAACGTCGACATCTGCACGAGCCTGGTCGAGGCGCTGCTGCGCTTGCCGGACGCGCCGGACCGCAGCCAGCGCATCGCGCAAGCCCTCGACAACGTGCGCTTGTTCGCCGGCCCGACGCCCGACGCGCTGGTGCATTGGCGCGCCGAACTGCTGGCGGCCGAGTGCGAACTGCAGCAGGGCGCCGTCGCCGCCGCGCGCGCCCGCTTGCAGGCCGTCGCGGCGCCGCTCACGCGGCACCGGCATCGGCCGCTGCAGGTGCAGCGGTTCGCCTTGCTCGGCCGGTGTGAACTCGCCGCCGGCGCCCCCGACGCCGCGCTCGTCGCCTTCGCGGCGGCCGCCGACGTGATCGGCGAAGCGGTGCTGGCCGAGGAGATGTGGCGCCTGGACGGCATGGCGTCGGCGTTCGCGGCGCAGTTCGGCGGCATCCTGGCCGGCGCCAAGTCCGCCTGCGACGCCGCCAGCGCTGCCGACATCCCCGACGCGGCGGCACGGCTCTACGACCTGGTGCAGCGGTTCCACGGCTTCGAAGCGCTGTGTCGATCGTTGGCGACCGGCGCCGACCAGCCGACCGCCGACTTCGCCGCGCTCGAGCAGCAGGTGCG
Organism: Planctomycetota bacterium; assembly: GCA_040375075.1. GTDB lineage: Bacteria > Planctomycetota > UBA1135 > UBA1135 > UBA2386 > UBA2386. Next base: position 1,728 of record JBEITC010000597.1, read on the forward strand.
CGACGCGCGGGCGGCCTATGCGCGACTGCTGCAGGCGCAACCGCTGCACCCGCTGGCGCAGCGCGAACGGCTTCGTCGCCTCGCCGACGCGCAGCGCGAGGTCGAGGCGACCGAAGCGGCGCTCGCGGCGCGGCGGCGGCGCGGCGAGACCGACGTCTCGACGGCGTTGCTGGCCACGGCGACGCTTGCCGAAGTCCGGACGGCGCTGCGGCCCGGCGAGGCGCTCGTCGAGTGCGTCGAGGCCGACGGCGTCGCGTGGGCGTTCGTCGTCACCGCCGCCGGCGCCCCCGACGCCGCGCTCGTCGCCTTCGC
>JBEITC010000147.1:0-8450 GCA_040375075.1 Planctomycetota bacterium
GCCGCGCTACCTCATGGGCAGCTACGTCGAGGACTGAGGTGCGCCTGTTCCGCGCCGTCTGGACGCTGCACCGCTGGATCGGCCTCGCCGTCGGCCTCGTCCTGTTGGCCAGCGCCGGCACCGGCCTGCTGCTGCTGCGCAAGAAGGAGCACGCGTGGCTGCAGCCCCCGGCGATGCGCGGCGCCGACGGACCCCCCGAAGCCCTGCGGCCGCTCGCCGAGGTCTACGCGGCGGCGTTCGCGCTCGGCGCGCCGGAGCTGCGCAGCGAAGCCGACATCGCGCGCGTCGACTTCCGGCCGCACGAACGCGTGCACAAGGTCGTCAGCAAGCGCGGTGACGTCGAGGTGCAGGTCTGCGCCATCACGCTGCGCACGAGCGGCCCCGCGATCCGACGCAGCGATTGGATCGAGCGGCTGCACGACGGCTCGTGGCTCGGCAGCGTCGGGCACGATGCGCTGATGCCTGCGGCGGCCGTCGCCTTGGCCGTGCTCGCCGTCAGCGGCTACGTGATGTGGGGTTGGCCGGCGTGGCAACGGCGCCGCCGCCGCCAGTCCTGACCGCAGAGGCGGCGGTGGACGCGGCGGTCGTCCGCCGGCAAGGTGGCGCCATGCGCCTGCCCGCCTGGCTGTCGATCCCGCTGCTCGCCGTCGCCGTCGCCGCGCAGACCGGCCCGCTGCTGCCCGACCGCGTCGGCCGCATCGACGCGTTGCTCGCCGCCGAGACCAAGGCCGGCGGCTACGCCGGCGCGTCGTACGTCGTCTTCCACGGCGCTGCGTGCGTCGCCCACGGCGGCTTCGGCCTCGCCGACGTCGAGCGCAACCGGCCGCTGCGCCGCGACGCGATCGCGCGCATCTACTCGATGACGAAGCCGATCACCGCCGTGGCGGCGTTGACGCTCGTCGAGCGGGACCTGCTGCGCCTCGACCAGCCGATCGCCGAGCTGCTGCCGGAGTTCAAGGCGCCGGTGGTGTTCGTCGGCGGCACGGCGACGGCGCCGGAGACCGCGCCGGCGGCGCGCCCGATCACGGTGCGCATGCTGCTGAACCACACCGCCGGCTTCACGTACGACTTCTTCCGCGACTCGCCGCTGCACGAGATGTACCGGCAGGCCGAGCTGTGGCAGGCGACGTCGACCGCCGACTTCCTGCAGCGCGCCGCCAAGCTGCCGTTGCTGGCGCAACCCGGCGCGGCGTGGAACTACAGCATCGCCGACGACGTGCTCGGCGTGCTGATCGAGCGCGCGGTCAAGCAGCCGCTGGCCGACTACGTGCGCGAGGCGGTCACCGCGCCGCTCGGCATGGTCGACACCGACTACGACGTGCCGGCCGGCAAGCGCGCGCGGCTGGCGGTCGTGCACCGCCGCGGAACGGCGGGGCTCGAGGCCGTCGCCGCGTCGTTCGCTGCCGAGGCCGATGCCGGCGTCGGCTTCGCGGCGGGGGGCGCGGGCATGTTCTCGACGCTCGACGACTACGCGCGCTTCGGTCGCTTCCTGCTCGGCGATGGTTCGCTCGACGGCGCGCGCGTGCTGTCGCGCGCGACGATGGAGCTGCTGCGTGGCAACACGCTGCGCGACGGCCAGCGCGCCAGCCGGCCGGGCGATGGCTGGGGGCTGGCCTCGGCGTTGGTCGTCGACCCGGGCGCTGGCGCCGACCTGATGCCGGCGGGCACGCTGCACTGGAACGGCGCGGCGACGACGAGCTTCCTCGCCGACCCCAAGAACGACCTCGTTGCCGTGCTGTTCGCGCAGCACATGCCGTTCGACGAGCGCAAGCTCATCGGCCGCTTCCGCACGGCGGTGTACCAGGCGGTGCGCTGACCGGGCTGCGCGCGGATCCGGCGGTTCGCGGCTCCGCCATGGGCCGACGGGCGCTGCCCGGCGCGGGCCGCTGGTTTCCGCCGCGCCGACGCGACGGCATGATGCCGGCCATGACGCGCGCGTTCGTGCCATCGGTCCTCGCCCTGCTCGTCGCCGGCTCGGCCGGCCTGTCGGCCCAGACCATCGAGTGGTGGCAGAAGGACCTCGACAGCGCCCTCGCCGCGGCGGCCGAGAAGCCCGCCAAGGCGGCGCTGCTCTACTGCTGGAAGGACAACCACGGCGCCTGCGCCGACATGTTCTCCGGCACGCTGTCGGACCCGAAGGTCGCCACGGCGCTGGCCGGCCACGTCTGCGTCGCCGCCAAGGACGACGCCGCCGGCAAGCCTGTGCTGCAGAAGTACGGCATCACCTCGGTGCCTACGGTGCTGATGCTCGACGCGAAGGGCGCGGTGGTGGACGTGGTCACCGGCTACGTGCCCGTCGCCGAGTTCCTCGCCGAGCTCGATCGCATCGGCAAGGGCAAGGACACGATCGGCGCGCTGCGCGACCAGGCCGCCGCCGCGCCGGCCGATCTCGCGCTGCAGATGAAGCTGGTGCGCAAGCTGCGCAGCTCGGGCGACCTGAAGGGCTCGGCCGCGGTGATCGCGGCGATCGTCGCCAAGGACCCCAAGTTCGCCTCCGAGCCGGCCGCCGAGGCCAAGCTGCTGGAGATCTGCGACCAGACCTTCCGCGTCGACGTGCCGCCGCAGGACGTCGACCTCAAGGCGCTGCGCTCGTTCCTCGCCGCGCAGAAGAACAAGCGCGTGCTGTTCCTCGGCTACGACCGCCTCGCCGGCGCCGAGCACCGCCGCCCCAACCTCAAGGCCGCCGCCGAGGCGGCTGGCAAGGCGTGGAAAAACGTGCCGCCGGATCAGGTGATCGCCTACGGCCAGAACCTCGCCGGCAAGGCGTACGAGAACCACGAGGCCCTCGCCAAGATCGACAAGGGCCTGCTGAAGGAGGCGCTCGACGTCAGCAAGAAGGCGCTCGACGAGGTCGAGAAGCGCCACAAGACGTCGCCCGACGGCCCGTACCTCGCCAGCGCGCTCTACCTGCACGCGGCCCTGCAAGTGGTCAACAACCAGCGCAAGGAGGCCTTCGCGGCGATGGACCGCGCCATGGCCCTCAACCCGAAGGACGAGAACCTGAAGAAGGCGAAAGACCGCTGGCTCGACGGCTCGAAGTGAGCCCCACGCCGGCGACGCCTCGCGGCCGGCCCGGCGACCGATCCGCTCGCCGCGCTCAGTCCGCCGGCGGCACGACGATGACCGGCGTCGTCGTGCGGCGCGCGACCGCCTCGGCGACGCTGCCGCGGAACATCCGCGTCAGGCCCGTGCGCGCGTGCGTGCCGAGCACCACCAGCTCCGTGTCGCCTTCGTCGGCGCGCGCGACGATCGCTCGCGCCGGATCGTCGTCGATGCAGGCGTAGACCTCGATGTGCAGGTCGCTGCCGAGCGCGACGCCGAGCCGCCGCAGGCTGCGCAGCGCGTCGTGCACGCGTTCCTGCGTCGGCGTCTTCACCGGCGTCGTCGGCGCGCCGCCGCCGTACGGCGGCGGTTCCTTGGCCGGCAGCACCGTCATCAGCAGCAGCGGCAGCCGCAGGCGGCGGGCGAGGATGGCGGCGGGCCGGAGCGCTGCGCCGTCGTCGTCCGGCGCCGTCGCGGCCAGCACGAAGCGGCCTTCGGCGGCCGCCGGCCGTTGGATCATCGCATCGGTCACCAGCAGCGTCGGCACGTGCGCGTGCCGGACGACATCCTCGGCGACGCTGCCGAGCAGCGCGCGGCCGAGACCGCTGCGGCCGTGCGTCGGCAGGGCCAGCAGGGCGACGTCATGGCGGCTCGCCGCCGCCAGGATCGCCTCGCGCGCCGACGCGGCCAGCGCCACCTCGGTCTTCACCGGGTGGTTCACGACCAGGACCGAAGCGACGTCGCGCAGGCTCGCCTGCGTGGCCGCCTCGTCGACGGCTGGCATGGCGAGCACGCCGGACAGCGACTCCCCGACGGCGACCGGTAGCTGCACGGCCGCGTGGAACAGGGTCGTCCGACCGCCGAGCCGCTCGATCAGGCGCGCGCCGAACGCCACGTGCGGCAGCGACTGGGTGCTCAGGTCGGTGGCCAGCAGGGCCTTGAACGGTCCAGGGTCGGACGTCGCCATGCGTTCTCTAGTAGGCGCGTCCAGGGACCTCGCCCATGGGCATTACGGCCGCTGGGGGGCTGCCCTAGGGAGCATCGCGAGGTGGCCGATGCGCCCGGGCGCGCGCCGCCGCCGGCGTTCGCCGGGGCGATGGGCGCGGCTCAGTTGGCGGCGCCGCCGCGCTTTTGCTGCTCGGCGATCGCTGCAGCGATGAAGTCGCGGAACAGCGGGTGCGCCTGCAGCGGCTGCGTCTTGAACTCGGGGTGGTACTGCACGCCGACGAACCACGGGTGGCCGGGGATCTCGACGATCTCGACGAGGTCGAGCTTCGGGTTCACGCCGGCCATGACCAGGCCCTTCTGCTCCAGTTGCTGGCGGTAGGCGTTGTTGAGCTCGAAGCGGTGGCGATGGCGCTCGCTGACCGTCGTCGTGCCGTAGGCCTTGTGGCTCCTGCTGCCCGGCTTGAGCGTGCAGTCGAACGCGCCCAGGCGCATCGTGCCGCCCTTCTCGTTGGTGCGCTTCTGGTCCTCCATCAGCGCGATCAGCGGGTTCTTGGCGTTGGCGTCGTACTCGGTCGTGGTCGCGTCCTTGATGCCGCAGTCGCTGCGGGCGAACTCGACGACGGCGGCCTGCATGCCGTAGCAGATGCCGAAGAACGGGATGCCGTGCTGACGCGCGTAGCGGATCGACGCGATCTTGCCCTCGAAGCCGCGCTCGCCGAAGCCGCCCGGCACCAGGATGCCGTCGACGCCTTCCAGGAGCTTCTCGGGGCCGTCGTTGGCGACCTGCTCGGCCGAGATCTTGCGCAGCTTGACCTTGCAGCTGTTGGCGATGCCGGCGTGGTTCAGCGACTCGTAGATCGACTTGTAGGCGTCGTGCAGCTCGATGTACTTGCCGGCGACGGCGATCTCGACGGTGTGCTTCGGGTGCTTGACCGTCTCGAGCAGCCGGTGCCAGTCGGCGACGTCGACCTTGCGCTTCTGCGCGATCTGCAGGTGGTTGAGGATGCGCAGGTCGAGGCCCGCGTCGATCAGCATCAGCGGCACCTCGTAGATCGAGAACGCGACGTCGCGCTCCTCGATGACCGCCTCCGGCCGCACGTTGCAGAACAGCGAGATCTTCTTCGCCATGTCCGGCTCCATGGGGATCTCGGTGCGGCAGATCAGCACGTGCGGCTGGATGCCGATCTCGCGCAGCTTGCCGACGGACTGCTGCGTGGGCTTGGTCTTGAGCTCGCCCGACGCGCGCAGGAACGGCAGCAGCGTCAGGTGGATGAACATGCAGTCGTTCGGCCCCTGCTCGAGGCTGAACTGGCGGATCGCCTCGAGGAAGGGCAGCGACTCGATGTCGCCGACCGTGCCGCCGATCTCCGTGATGGCGACGTCGGGCTCGGGCTCGCCCGGCGACGGCGCGGCGCCGGCGCGGATCGCCATCTTGATCTCGTCGGTGATGTGCGGGATCACCTGGACGGTCTTGCCGAGGTAGTCGCCGCGGCGCTCCTTCTGGATCACCGACTTGTAGATCTTGCCGGTGGTGTAGTTGGAGTCCTTGTTGACGCGCGCGCGGGTGAAGCGCTCGTAGTGGCCGAGGTCGAGGTCGGCCTCGGTGCCGTCGTCGGTGACGTAGACCTCGCCGTGCTGGAACGGCGACATCGTGCCCGGGTCGACGTTGATGTAGGGGTCGAGCTTCTGCATCGACACCTTGAAGCCGTGGCGCTCGAGCATCCAGCCGATCGCAGCCGACGTCAGTCCCTTGCCGAGCGACGAGACGACGCCACCGGTCACGAAGATGTACTTGGTCATGGGCAGGGCTGCTTGCGGGCGAGTCGGCCGAGGAAGGCGTCGTAGTCGGCGCGCGTCTCGATGCCCCAGGGATCGCCCTGGGCGTCGAGCACGTGCATCGGAATGTCGTTCTCGAGGAAGCGCAACTGTTCGAGGCTCTCGGCCTCGGCGAGGCCGCTGCTCGGCAGCGGCGGGATGCGCAGCAAGGTGGCGCGCTCGAAGCCGTAGACGCCGATGTGGCGCCGCAGGCCGTAGCTGCCCTCCTTGACGTAGGGGATGGCGGCGCGGCTGAAGTACATCGCCTTGCCGGTGCGGCCGCGCACGACCTTTACGACGTTGGGATTGGCGATCGCCTCGGGGTCGGCGAGCGGCACGCACAGCGTGTTGGTCACCGCCTCGCCGCGCAGCAGCTGGTCGACGATGGCCTCGAGGTCGCGCGGGTCGACTTCCGGCCAGTCGCCCTGGATGTCGAGCACGGCCTTGCAGGGGATGGCGGCCGCCGCCTCGGCGCAGCGCTCGCTGCCCGTGCGGCAGGCCGGGCTGGTGCGGACGACGGCGTAGCCCTTGCGCTTGGCCGCCGCCTCGACGACGTCGTCGTCGGTGGCGACCACGACGCGGTCGATGTTGCCGGCCTTCTTGGCCTGGTCGCAGGTGTGCAGGAACAGCTCCTGGCCGCTCTCGGTCAGCAGCGCCTTGCCGGGCAGCCGCTGGCTGCCGACGCGCACGGGGATGATCGCCAGCGCCGCGATGGAGGAACCGCTCATCGCTTGCTCCGGCGCAGGTCTTCGAGCTTCTGCCGGGCCGTGCGGCCGTCGCCGGCCGTGCGCGATTGCTCGGCCTTGAAGTTCGGGCGGTCGCTGGCGGCGCCGTGGTAGGCGGTCACGCTGTTGTAGAGGGCCAGGAAGTACGCGCGGCCCTCGTGGAACGGGGCTTCCGCCTGCTGCATGCCGCGCAGCCGGCGGGCGAACACCCAGCGCCGGCCTTGCTGGTCGACGACCAACGCGTCGAGCGCGTCGGGAGGCACCTCGTTGGCGGCGCCGGCGAACAGGCCGGACTCGGTGAACACGTCGAGCAGGGCCTGCAGCTCCTCGTCGACGACGACCTTGGCGCCGGGATCGATCGTCGCCGTGTCGGCGCCGTAGACCTTGGCCGGCGCGGCGGCGCTGTCGTTCTGCAGCGACAGCGACAGCGTGCCCTTCACGTCGACGTAGCGGACGACCGTCTTGGCGCCGGGTTCGACGACGACGCTGCGCTGCAGCGTCGGGCCGCTCGCGCAAGCCGCCAGCAGGGCGGCTGCGGCGGTGGCGCTGGCGAGGGGCGAAGCGATCCGTACCAACGCCAGGGCGATCATGCAGCGCGCGGAGGATAGCGATGCGGGCGCGAAAGCCAACGACGGGAAGACGCCCCTTGGGCGCTCCGTTCGATCTCGCAGCGGGCCGCATTTCGGCGGCTGCGGCGTTGCGCGGCGCGCCCCGGACGATAGGGGAGGGCCGTGGACTGGATCGCGCTGACCTCGGTGCTCGTGGTGGTGGCGCTGGCGGTCGCTGCGCTGCTCGGGCGCCGCGCCGACCAGCGCCTGCAGGCGGCCAGCCTCGGCGAGCAGGCCTTGGCGCGGGCGCGCGGCAGCGACCGCGCCCGCTTGCAGCATCCCAGCATCGACCTCGCCAAGTGCATCGGCTGCGGCGCCTGCGTCCGCGCCTGCCCCGAGGACGGCGTGCTGGCGTTGGCGTACGGGCAGGCGGTCGTCGTGCACGGCGCGCGCTGCGTCGGCCACGGCCTGTGCGCCGAAGCCTGTCCGACCGAGGCGATCGCGCTCACGCTCGGCGACCTGACGAGCCGCCGCGACCTGCCGGCGATCGACGCCGAGCAGCAGGCCGTCGGCGCGCCCGGCCTGTTCCTCGCGGGCGAGATCACCGGCTTCGCCCTCGTCCGCACCGCCGTCGCCCACGGCCTCTTGGCGGCGCGCGCCGCGGCGGCGCGGTGCGAGGCGACGGCGGCGGTCGCCGGCGAACACGGCCTCGTCGTCGTCGGCCTCGGCCCCGCGGGGATCGCCTGCCTGCTCGAGGCCAAGGCGCTCGGTCTCGACGCCGTCGGCGTCGACCAGGCCGTCGAGATCGGCGGCACCGTCGCTGCCTACCCGCGCGGCAAGATGGTGATGACGCAGCCGATGGACCTGCCGCTGCACGGCCGGTTGGCGAAGAGCGAGTACCAGAAGGAGGAGCTGGTCGAACTCTGGCGCGCGCTGGTCGCCGACCACCGGCTGCGCGTGCGCACCGGCGCGGTGGTGCAGCGCATCGAACGCGCCGGCGATGGCTTCGTGGTCGCGACCGACAAGGGCGAGTTGCGCGCGCGCTCGGTCTGCCTCGCCGTCGGCCGCCGCGGCTCGCCGCAGAAGCTCGGCGTCCCCGGCGAGGACCAGCCGCACGTCGCCTATTCGCTGCTCGACGCCGCCGCGCACCAGGGCGAGCGCCTCGTCGTCGTCGGCGGCGGCGACAGCGCCATCGAGGCCGCGCTCGCGCTCGCCGAGCAGCCGGGCAATCGCGTGGTGCTCAGCTACCGCCGCGCCGCGTTCGCCCGCCTCAAGGCGCGCAACGAACAGCGCATCGCCGCGGCGATCGCGCAGGGCCGCGTCGACGCGCGCTTTGGCACCGAGGTCGCCGCGATCGGGCCGACGTCGGTGA
>JBEITC010000230.1:0-6215 GCA_040375075.1 Planctomycetota bacterium
CGTCGTGCCGAAGCCGACCTGGAAGCTGACCGAGGTGTTCGAGCCGTCCAGCAGCTTGATGCCGTTGAACTCGGTCGAGCGGCCGATGCGGTTGACTTCGCTGACGAGGCTCTGGAACTCCTCGTCCAGCGTCTCGCGGTCCTGGCCGCTGACCGAGCCGTTGCTCGACTGGATCGCCAGCTCGCGCAGGCGGGTCAGGATCGAGCTGACCTCGTTGAGCGCGCCCTCGGCCGTCTGGACGAAGGAGATGCCGTCGTTGGCGTTGCGCTTGGCCTGCTCGAGCGAGCGGACCTGCGAGCGGAGGCGCTCGCTGATCGCGAGGCCGGCGGCGTCGTCGGCCGCGGTCGAGATGCGGAGGCCCGTCGACAGGCGACGGAAGTTGCCGCCGAGGCGCTCGGTGACCGCGGACAGGTTCCGCTGCGCGTTGATGGACGTGACGTTCGTGTTGACTCGCAGACCCATGATTGCCTTGTTTCCTTCGTTGCGGCCTGTTCGGCCTTGCCTTCCCCCCATGTTCCGGCGATGGCGTCGGCGCCTTGAGTCCACGACCCCGTTTGGCGGCGGATTCGGCCGGTTTTTCGCGAAGTGACCAAAAGTTCGACGCCGAGTGTGCCGAAACACCCCATGGCAAGGTGATCCAGCGGCGGTCCGGCTCCGGACTGCCGCGAGAAACAGCAAGGTCGGCACATGAAGAATCTCAGCTTCCCCGGTCTCCCCCGTGTCCTGGTCGTCGACGACGAGGAAGGCGTGCGCGAAGGTCTGCGCGCGCTGTTGCAGAAGGAAGGCGTGCACGTCGAGACCGCCGGCGCTGCCGAGGAAGGCGTCCGCCGCCTCGACCAGCGCGCCTACGACGTCGTCTTCCTGGACCTCAATCTTCCTGGCGCCGACGGGCTGTCGATGCTCTCGCAGTTCCGCCGGGGCAACGCGCCGGCCGACGTCGTCATCCTGACGGGCTACGGCACGGTCGCCAACACGGTCGAGGCGATGCGCAAGGGCGCCGCCGACGTGATCGAGAAGCCGTTCAGCGCCGACCGCATCCTGGCGGTGGCGCGCCGCTGCCTCGAGACCCGCCAACTGCGCAACGAACTGGCCTGGCTGCAGGACCGCGTCCGCGAGCTGACCGCCACGGAGCTGGTCGGCCTGTCGCCGGCGATCCGCGAGGTGCAGACCCGCATCGACCAGGTCGCCCACGCGCCGGACACGACCGTGCTGGTCACCGGCCAGAGCGGCACCGGCAAGGAGCTGGTCGCCCGCTGCATCCACGAGCGCAGCGCCCGCCGCAACGGCCCGTTCGTCGCGATCAACTGCGCGGCGCTGACCGAGGCGCTGCTGGAGGCCGAGCTGTTCGGCTACGAGTCGGGCGCCTTCACCGGCGCCGCGCGCGAGGGCAAGGACGGCCTGTTCGCCGTCGCCGCCGGCGGCACGCTCTTCCTCGACGAGATCGGCGAGATGGAGCCGTCGCTGCAGGCCAAGCTGCTGCGCGTGCTGCAGGAGCGGTCGTTCCGCCGCGTCGGCGGCGTGCAGGACATCCCTGCCGACGTCCGCATCATCGCCAGCACCAACCGCGACCTGCGCCAGATGGTGCAGACCGGCGGCTTCCGCGAAGACCTCTACTACCGCCTCGCGGTGATGAACGTGAACGTGCCGCCGCTGCGCGAGCGCGCCGCCGACATCCCGCTGCTGTCGCACTTCTTCCTCGACCAGATCGGCCGCCAGATGGGCAAGGCGCTCTCCGGCTTCACCGAGGAGGCGATGGAGACGCTGTGCGAGTGCCAGTGGCCCGGCAACGTCCGCGAGCTGCGCAACGCCATCGAGCACGCCTGCATCGTCTGCCCGTCCGGCATGATCGACGAGATCCACCTGCCGAAGTTCACCGGCGGCAAGCTCGACGGCAGCGACCGCATCGACCGCGCCGGCATGACGCTCGAGGGCGAGGACCGCTCGATCAAGGCGCTCGAGTCGCAGCTGGTCGGCAAGGTGCTCGAGGACACGCAGTGGAACATCAGCCGCGCGGCGGCGATCCTCGGCATCAACCGCACGACGCTCTACAACAAGATCCGCCAGTACGAGCTCGGCAAGCGGCCGATGCGCGCCAAGGCGGCCTCGTGACCCTGCCGGCCGCGGACCTGCTGCCGGGCGTGCTCGCGCACGAACTGCGCAATCCGCTGGCCTCGGCGATGACCGGCGTGCTGGTCGCCCGCGACCTCGTCGACGACGACGACCCGCGCGCCGCCGTGCTCGATGGCGCCGTGCGCGACCTGCAGCGCCTCGCCGACCTGACCGACGGCTGGCTGGCGCTCGCGCGCGGCCGTGCCGTGCCCGGCGGCGTCGCCGACCTCGGCGAAGCGCTCGCCGCCGTCGCCGCCCGCCATGGCGCCGACCTGTCGCCCGTCGCCGGTCCGATGCCGGTGGTCGGCCAGCCGGCGCTGCTCGAGCGCCTGTTCGACAACCTCTGCGACAACGCCCGGCGCGCCGGCGCGCGGTCGCTCCGGCTCACGACGCTGCGCCGGACTGATGACTACGTTGTGCACGTCGACGACGACGGCGCTGGCGTGGCCGCCGCCGACGTCGAGCGCGTGTTCCAGCCTGGCTGGACGACGCGCGGTGGCGCCGGGCTCGGCCTCTACGCCGTGGCCGCCACGGCCAAGGCCTTCGGTGGCAGCGTGCGCTGCGAGCCGCAGGTCCGCGGCAGCCGCTTCCTCGTCGTGCTGCCCGCCGCTGCCACCCGCTCCGCCGGCGCATGAAGATCCTGCTGGTCGACGACGAAGCCGGCATCCGCGAGGGGCTGGCCGCGCTGCTGCGTCGACGTGGCCACGAGGTCCGTACTGCCCACGATTGCGCTACAGCGAAAGCCGAGCTGGCTGATGACTTCGATGTGCTCGTCACCGACTGGCGGTTGCCGGACGGGGTGGCGGGCAGCTTCCTCGACCTGGTCCGCTGCCCAGCGATCGCCGTCAGCGGCCACCCCGACGAGATCGGGGTCGACCGCCGGCTGGCGGCAATCCTCACCAAACCCGCGCGGCCAAACGACTTGCTGACGGCGATCGACGCCGCGGCGGCGCGGTCGCGCACCGGCGCCGACGGCGCGCCGGATGTGCCGCCCGGGGTTGCGGCGGCGGTCGCGGCCTTCGTCGCGGCACTGCCCGCCGGCAGCCAGGCCCAGCTGTACGACGACGGCGTCTTCGCCACGGTCGTCGCCGACCTGCCCGCGGGCGAGCCGGCGCCGGCCGCTCCGGCGGTGGGGGACTGGGCCGTCGCCCAGCGCGGCGGCTGTTGGCGCGTGTCGTGGCGCCTGCGCCGCGACGCCCGTCCCGCCGACCCCGCGGATCGGGCGGCAGATTCTGCCGACCCGGTTCATGGAAACGCCGATGCCATGCCGATGAGGGACCCGATCGGCCCCCGCCTGCCGGCGGATCTTGCCGACCTCTGGAGTGAACCGTGAGCAACGACCAAGGTCATGACACGTCCGGCGCGACGCCCGTCGCGCCCACCGCTGCGCCCGCTGCTGCGCCAACGACGGCGACCGCGCCTTCGAGCGCAGCGACCGCGCCGACCACCGCAGCGACCGCGCCGACGGCCGAGCCGTTGCCCAACCTGATGGCGAACGGCGCCGCGCCCAAGACGGGGCTCGACCTCGACGCCGAGGCGCTGCGTGTCGCGCAGCAGGCGATCGTCGACGGCGAGCGCGCGCTCGCTGCCGCGCGCGTGCAGTTGCGCCTGCAAGCCGAGCCGCCGGTCACGCGTCGGCGTCGCCGCGACATCGCGGTCGCGCTGCTGATCGGCGTCAACATGGTCGCGATGATCGCGCTCGCCATGCTGCCGCCGGCGACGGTGACCACGGTCACGCCCGCGCCGCAGAAGGCCCCGGTCGCCACGACGACGACGACCACGCCGGTCGCGCCGCCGTCGGACCCGGCCGTGCGCCGCTACCACGAGCCCTTCCAGCAGGCGCTCGCCGCCGCCGACCGCGGCGACTACGCCAGCGCGATCACGACGCTCGAGGGCTACCTCGCCGACGCGTCGTCGCTGCAGCCGAGCCAGCAACTCAACGTGCTGAACATGCTGTCGCACTACGCGAGCCTCGCCAACGACTTCAAGAAGGCGCAGGACTTCGCGCAGCGCGCCGCCGCGATCGGCCAGAGCCACTCGCTGCCCGCCGACCTCGTCGCCATGGCCAAGGCCGCGACGGAGAGCGGCGACCAGGAGACGCTGCGCCGCGTCTGGGCGCGCTTCCTGCTGCAACAGCGGCAGATCCCGAGCTGGCTCTACAAGCACGTCGCCGAGGCCTATCTGCAGCTCGGCGACAGCTACCGCACGCAGGCCAACGCAGCGGGCGAGCGCGAACGCGTCCGCCAGCTGCAGGAAGCCACCGACCGCCTGAAGCAGCAGGGCGCCGCGGGCGCGGAGGCGGGCAAGTGATCCGCGCCGCCCTCGTCGCCGTCCTCGCCGTCGCCGCCGCGGTGGCGCAGGCTTCGCCGTTCGCCGGCCGCGACGTCGCCGTCGCCGGCGGCCGCGTGCAGACGGTCGTCGCCGCCGACGCGCGCGCGATCGCCTGCCTCGACGCGCTGCGCGGCCTCGCGGCCGCCTGCGGCTGGAACATCGCAGTCGAGAGCACGCCGCTCGAGAACGACCTGCGCTTCGCGACGGTCGACCTCAACCTCGCCGACCAGGACCCGCGCATGGTCGCGCAACTGGTCGCGGTCGCCGCCGGCGCCGACTGCGTGTTCGACGAGCCCGCGCCCGGCGCTGGCGCGCGCACGACGCTGCACGTCGTCCGCACGCCGACCGACGAAACCGAGGCCGGCCGCCAGCGCCTGCGCGCGATGGCCGGGCAGTGGTACCGCTCGTTCCTGCGCGAGGAGCTGCAGTTCGAGCCCGCCGTGCAGAAGGACGGCGTCGCCGCGCGCATGAGCCTCGGCGAGACGCTGGCCCAGAACGGCGACCTCGCCGCCGCGATCCCGTTCTTCACCGAAGCGTGGGAGAAGCGGCCGCACGACCACGTCGCCGCCGCGGCGCTGCGCCTCTGCGAGTGCCATCTCGACCTCGCGCGCGGCTTCCACGAGCGCGCGCTGCGCAAGACCGAGTTCCAGAAGGCGGAGCTGTGGGCCCGCCGCATCCTCGACTCGCTGCCTGCCACGCCGGAGGCCGCCAAGGCGACCGTGCTGCTCGGCCGCGCCCTGCTGGGCGTCGCCGCCGCCGAAGCCGACCGCGACGCCGTCGTGGCGCAGGCCGAGGTCTGCCAGGCCGAGCTGCGCGCCCGCACCGTCCGCCTCGCCGGCTCGCCGGCGATGGTCGCGGTCTGGCTGCTGTCGGCGGAGGCCCAACTGTTGATCGAACGCCCGGACCGCGTGCACGAGACGATGCAGACGCTGCGCGCCTCGCCGTGGTTCGGCGAGATGACCGAGGACCAGTTCCGCGACTACCACTACCTGCTCGGCTACGGCGCCCTCGGCGTCGGCAAGGCCGATCTGGCGATGCGCGCGCTGGAGTGGTTCCTGATCCACGCCGGCGCCGACAGCCGTCGCGGCATGGCCAACGTCATGCTGGCCGAGGCCTACCTGGCGCTCGACCACTACGTGCAGGCCCGCGCCGCCAGCGTCGAGGCGCGCACGCGCCACCTCGGCTCGATGTCGTCGGCCTGGCGCGAACGCACCTACAAGGTCTGGGCCCGCAGCGCGCTGGCGCTCGGCGAGAAGGACGCCGCGTTCCTCGAGCTCGAGCAACTCGTGCTTCGCGGCGACGAGCCGGAGCTGTCGTTGTTCCTGATCGACGCGATGGTGGCCGACCGGCAGTGGCAGCGCGCCATCGCGGTGGCGGCGCCGATGCTCGACCTCGACGGCAAGCACGGCGACCTCGCCCGCTTCAAGACCGTCAACGCGCTCTACGAGCAGGCGTTGGCAGGCGATCACCTCGCCGAGTTCACGACGCAAGCGGTGCGCATCGCGCCGCTGCTGAAGGACGCCGAGCTGCGCAGCCGGTGCGCCACCATGATCGGTGACGCCTACACGCGCCTGGGCAAGCTCGAGCACGCCGCCGACGCCTTCCGGGGGATCCTGCGATGAGCCGGATCCTCGGGACGTTGTCCGCCGCGCTGGCGCTCGCCGCCGCGGCGGTCGCGCAGGGCCAGGGCCCGAGCCGTTCGGACGCTGCCGAGATGCAGCGCGTCGAGCGCATGCTGCAGCAGAGCAAGGCCGAGGCCGAGCGGTAGATCGGAC
>JBEITC010000245.1:0-5972 GCA_040375075.1 Planctomycetota bacterium
CGAACTCGCCGCCGCCGCGGCAGCGCCGCAAGGCCTGCGCGGCCGCGTGGTCGCCAGCGACGGCCGCGCGCTCGGCGGCCTGCCGGTCTACCTCGTCGACAGCGCGATGAACGAGCCGCTGGCGCTGACCCTGCTGCACCGCCAAGGCGACGCCTTCCGCCCGCTGGTCAGCGCCACGAGCGCTGCCGACGGGACGTTCGCTCTCGGACTCCTGGTCGCGCAGGACCGCGCCTACGAGGTCTACGTGACCTCGCCGGCGCACGCGACCGCGCGGATCGGCGGCTTGGCGATCACGACCGGCCGATGGCACGACCTCGGCGACGTGACGATGGCCCCGGGCGCGACCGTGCGCGGCCGCGCGACCGTCGCCGGCCGGCCGGACATCCCGGTGGCCGGCGCGGTGATCACCATCACCATCGGCACGGTGTTCGCCGACGCGGCGCTGCGCGCGCTGCCTGACGCCGGGCAAGGCCTCGTCGCGACGACGGCAGCCGACGGCAGCTACGAAGTCGCGCACGTGCCCGGCCAAGGGGTCGTGCAAGCGAGCGCGGTCGCCAAGGGCTTCGCGCGCCAGCTGAAGACCAACCTCGAACTGAAGGTCGACGCCCCCATCGAGGTCGACTTCGCGCTGCTCCCCGGCCAGGCGATCCACGGCAAGGTCGTCGACGCCGACGGCTCGCCGGTGGCGCAGGCGCGGGTCGAGGCCTGGCCGACCGAGGCGAGTGGCGAGCCGCTCGCCGGCGTCAGCAGCGTCGATGGCACGTTCGAAGTGCTGGGCCTCGGCCAAGGCAAGCACGCCGTGAAGGCCGCGCGGCGCGGCTACCACACCGCGACGGTCGCTGGCGTCGACAGCGGCCGCGCCGGCGTCACGCTGACGCTGCGCCCCCTCGCGCGGGTGCGTGCGCGCGTCGTCGCCGCCGACAACGCGCCGATCCGCCGCTTCCGCGTCGGCCTGCGGCGCGTCTTCGTCGCCCAAGGCGGCCAGATCGCCGCCGTCGCCGACGTGCCCGACCGCAGCGTTGCGCTCGCCGGCGGGGACGACGCGGTCGACATCGACGGCGTGCCCTTCGGCGAGTTCTGCCTGCAGGTCGAGGCCGACGGCTTCGCCAAGACGCTGTCGGCGCCGTTCGCCAACCCAGAAGACGGTCCGGACCAACCGCGCAGCTTCGACGTCGTCGTGACCATGGGCCAAGGCGCCACGGTGCGTGGCCGCATCGTCGCCGAGGACGGCGCCCCGCTCGCGGGCGCGACCGTGCAGACCGCCGCCGCCGGCATCCCCATCGACAGTCCGTTCTATCGCATGCTCGCCGGCGCGACGCCGGACCGGATCACCGCCACCACGGTGCGCAGCGACGCCGACGGCTGGTTCGCGCTCGCGCGGCTCGCGCCGGGCGACTACCAGTTGCTGGTCGACCACCCGGACGCATGCCGCACGACGATGCCCGACCTGCGCCTCGAAGCCGGCGCGCGCAACCTGCCGCCGTTGACGCTGCCGACGGGCGCGCGGGTCGCCGGCCGGGCCACCGTCGGCGGCAAGCCGGCGCCACAGATGAAGGTCGTGCTGAGCACGCCGCCAGCGCAGCAGGCCGCCGCCGGCGCCTTGCGCATCGAAGCCGTCACCGACCCGGATGGCGCGTTCACGCTGCCACGGCGCGTGCCGCCAGGCGCCTACGAACTGCGCGCCGCCCGCGCCGGCTCGGGCGCCCCCGAGGCGCACGTGCTGCACGCCATCCTCGAACTCCAGCGCACCGCCGTTGCCGTCGCCATCGCGCCGGGCCAACGCGAGATTCGCGCCGACATCGACCTGCCTTCCGACCACTGAGACGAAACCCGTGAGCAACGCCGCCAAGATCGCCGTCCTGCTGCTGCTGGCTGCCGCCGGCACGGCCTGGTTCTACCTGCAGCCGTCGTCCGTCGTGGCGCCCGTGACGCCCGTCGGCGGCCCGCAGGACACCGAGCCCGCGAAGCCCGAGGCCGGCAACGAGGCCGCGCCCGTCGTCCAGGCGACGGCGCCGACCCCGCAAGAGCCGCAACAGCGCGAATCGGCGCCGGTCGGCACGTCGCACGCCGATGCCGAGCAGGGCGTGCGCGGTCGCGTGCTGCTGCCCACCGGCCAGCCGGCCGTCGGCGTGCCGGTGCACCTGATGGAGAACGTCGCGAACGACATCGCGCAGATCTTCATCAACAACCGCACGGGCCGCGTGAACCCGCCGCTCGCCTCGAGCGTCACGGACAAGGACGGCGTGTTCGCGCTCGGCGTGTGCAAGGTCGGCAAGAGCGTCGACCTGCGCATCGTGCCCGAGGAGAACCCTGAGTTCAGCCGGCAGGCCATCAAGGTGCGCGAGCTCGACTGGTACGACACCGGCGACCTGACGCTGGAAGCGGGCGTGGTGCTGTCGGGCCGCGTCATCGACGCCGTCACCAAGGCCGGCCTCGCCAACGCGACGGTGTTCATGAACTCGACGCACCAGTCGCAGCTGATGGTCGCCACGCCGGGTCGCGAGCGCGGCACGCCGATGCAGACCGACGCCAACGGCTGGTTCCTGTTCGCCAACGGCCCCCGCCAGGGCGCCGTCAACCTCTTCGCCGAGGCCAAGGGCTACGCATCGGGCCAGCTGGCCAACCAGGCGCTCAAGGTCGACGCCCAGAACGAATTCACGATCGAGCTCGACCAGGGCCTGCCGCTCGCGGGCGTCGTGTGCGATGCGGCCGGCGTCCCGATCGCGGGCGCGACCGTGACGGCCAACGGCCTGTCGGCGAAGACGCCGCAGAGCGGCAACGCCACCACCGGCGGCGACGGTCGCTTCAACTTCCCGAGCATGCGCGTCGGTCCGTACATGGTCACGGCGACGTCGGCGAGCCACGCCGAGACCAAGCTGCCGCTGGTGATGGCCGGCGACGAGCTGGTCAAGGTCGTCATGTCGACGCGCGGCGCGGTGAAGCTGCGCGTGCTGGCGGCCAACGGCCAACCGGCGAAGGCGTTCCGCGTCGCGCTGATGCGGCACTTCCCGCAGAGCCCGCAGAGCATCGGCAAGGTGATGGAGTGGGCCGATCGCTCGGTGACGCCGGGCGACTACCCGCGCGATTGGGGCGGCCAGTTCGCGTTGGTCAAGGGCCTGCCGACCGGCGACTTCCGCTTCCAGATCACCGAGAACAACCACGCCAAGACGCTGTCGCAGCCGTTCACCGTCCTCGAGGGCGGCGAGCCGGTCGAGGTGACCGCGCAACTGACCCTCGGCGGCACGATCACCGGGCGCGTCGTCGACGACCGCGGCCAAGCGGTCGTGGACGCGACGGTGTCGTCCGACATGAACGGCGGCCTCGCCGCCGGCACCGGCATCTTCGAGATGTTCCGGACGATGATGCCCGAGAAGCACACGACGTCGACGACGCGCACCGACGCGCAGGGCCGCTTCAAGCTGAGCAAGCTCGCCTTCGCCGACTACATGATCCGCGCGTCGCACCCCGACTACTGCGAGGGCACGGCGATCGACCTCAAGCTCGAGGGCGAGGGCCAGTCCGTCGACGCCGGCGTCATCACGCTTGCGCTCGGCGCCGTCGTCGAGGGCACGGCCACGATCGCCGGCCAGCCCGCCGGTCAGGTCAAGATCACCATCTCGACGCCGATGACCGCCGAGAACCTGCCGCAGCCCGGCCAGCCGGCCAAGCCCGCCAAGCCGCTGTTCAACGCCACGGTGCAGACCGACAACGACGGCCGCTTCCGGCTGCTCAAGCGCGTCCCGCCGGGCAAGTACAAGGCGACTGCGCAGCGTCCGAGCGCTGGCGGCGATCCGTTCGGCGCCCTGCTCGACATCCGCGAGACCGAGCGCGAGATCGTCGTCGCGCCGGGACAGGATCTGGCCACGATCACGTTCGCGCTGAACCAGCGCTGACGCTCCCGCGCGGCAACCGCCGACGAGCGCTCGTCGGCGCGGCGCCGCCGGCTAGATTGCCGGGATGGAACGACCCCGGCCGGCGAACTACTGGGACTACATCCAGGTCGAGAAGCTGCTCGGCCTGCAGACCGGCATCGCGGCGAGCGATCTCGACCTGAGCGACGACGAGGTGCGCTTCGTCGTCATCCACCAGATCGACGAGCTGTGGTTCAAGCTCGTGCTGCGCGAGCTGGTGACCGCCCGCGACCTGTTCGCGCGCCCCCGCGTGCCCGAGGACGCGCTGGCCGGCGCGGTCAACGCGCTCAAGCGCGTCACCCTCTGCTTCGAGATGGCGGCGCAGCACTTCCGGCTGATGGAGACCATGCGCACCCAGGACTACCTGGAGTTCCGCGACAAGCTCAGCCCGGCGAGCGGCTTCCAGTCGGCGCAGATGCGCGAGATCGAGATCCTGCTCGGCCTGCCGGACGGCGACCGCATCCCCTTCGGCAACGAAGCCAGCTACCTCGACGCGCTCAACAGCCACGACGGCTCGCCGAGCCCGGCGCGGGTGCGCGTCGAACGCCGCCTGCGCGACCTGCCGACGCTGAAGGCCGCGGTCGACGAATGGCTGGGCCGAACGCCGATCCAGGGCAGCGCGCCCGGCGATCCTGGCGACGACGCCGTCGTCGCCGACTGGACCGCGCGCTACCTCGCCGGCCACGAGGCGCTGTGCGAACGCGCGCTGCAGCACGCCGTGCGCGTGCAAGCGCTGACGCCGGCGGACGAACAGCGGCTGCGGGCGCGCTACCACGGCCAGTTGCAGGGCGCGCGCCGGCACATGCTCGCCGAGGACGTCGCCCCGGCGCAGCGCGCCAGGACTGCGCGCCTGCGCGCCGCGATCCTGTTCATCGACAGCAACCGTGCGCTGCCGCTGCTCAGCTGGCCCGGACAGATCATCGACGGACTGATCGAGGCCGAGCAGGCGATGCTGGCCTTCCGCCAGCGTCACGCCCGCATGGTCGAGCGCGTCATCGGCCGCCGCGTCGGCACGGGCGGCAGCGATGGCGTCGCCTACCTCGACCAGACGGCGCTCAAGTACCGCGTGTTCACCGAGATCTGGGCGGCGCGCACGCTGCTGCTGCCGAAGGACCTGTGCCCGCCGGTCGCCGACCCAGGCTGGTACGGCCTCAACCACGCCTGAACAGGCGCGGCGCGCCGGCTCACAGGCGGCGGTTCTCGGGCCGCGAGCGCCGGCGCGTGAAGGCCAGCAGCTTGGCGCCGCGCGGCCGCTCGCGCCGGTAGCCGAGCAGGTGGAAGACCTCGACGGTGAACCAGCGCGCCACCCGCCGGTCGGCGAGCAGCGTGTCCGGGTCGCCGGGATCGCGGCGGATGCCGGGCAGGAACGGCAGCAGCGCATCGACGCGCAGCGCCCGCAGCCACGCCGCCAGCGTCAGCCAGAAGCGCGCCACCGGCCGCGCCAGGAAGTAGCCGTCGTCGCCTTGCGGCTGGTAGAGCGGCAGCAGCACCCGACAGGCGTACGGCGCGCGCACTTCGCCGGCTGCGTCGTGCGCCAGCAGCTGGTCGCGCACGGCCAACGCGAAGTTCACGAAGCCCGGAGCCATGCGGAAGCGGTCCGCCGGCGTGATCGCGTGGCGCTGCGTGATCTCGACGATCGACGGGGCGTCGCCGACGGCTCGCCGCAGGTGCGCGCGATGCGGCGCGAGGTCGATCGCGCCGCGCGGCACGACGCCGACGCGGTCGAGCAACAGCCACAGCAGCGCCTCGTGGTTGCCGACCGTGTCCGGATGCTGGTGACGACCGCCCTCGGCCGCCAGCGCGGCGATGCCGCGGGCGCCGAACCACTCGAGCGCGGCGCCGTCGATCGTCTCCTCGATGCCGAGGATGATCGGCACGCCGGTCGCGAGGCCGAGCCGGCGATTGTCGATCGTGTCGGCGAGGCACAAGAACGGCGGGCCGTCGGCGCTGCTGCTGTGCAGGTCGACGAACAGCGTCGGGCCGCGCGCGCCCTGCAGCGTCTCCTCGAAGCGTTCGAGCAGCTCCGCCTGCTGGTGGTCCTCCGGCGAACGCGCCGCGGCC
>JBEITC010000464.1:0-3241 GCA_040375075.1 Planctomycetota bacterium
CGCCGAGCGGTTGTGCGCCACCGCGCAGGCGCACGGCGTCGCGCTCGAATGGCAGCCGGACGGCGAGGTCGCCGTCGGCGGCGTCGCCGTGCGCGTGCGCCGCGTGCCGCTGCCCGCGGGCGAGCTCGTGCTGCTCGAGGACCGCACCGCGGTGCAGGTGCTGGAGCGCGAGGTGCACCGCCTCGACCGCCTCGCCGGCCTGTCCGAGCTCGCGCTCGGCATCGCCCACGACGTCAAGAACCCGCTCAACGGCGTGCAGGGCTTCGCCGCGCTGCTCGAGCGCAGCGACGACACGGCGCAGATGCGCCGTTTCGCCGGCAAGATCGTGCAGGGCGTCAAGCAGGTCGACGAGATCGTCAAGTCGCTGCTCGCGTTCGCGCGGCCCGAGCGCTTGCGCGGTCGCGCTGCCACCGTCGCCGGCGCCGTCGCCGAAGCGGCGTCCGCCGCCGGACTGCCCGACGTGCGCGTGCAACTGGTCGGCGACCGCGACGCCCGCATCGAGGCCGACGCGCTCGTGCGCGTGCTGACCAACCTCATCCGCAACGCGCTCGAAGCAGCGCCGGCGGTGCGCCTGCAGCTGCAGGCCTCGGCGCGCGGCGGTCGGCTCGAGCTGATCGTGCAGGACGACGGGCCCGGCGTGCCAGCGCACGTCGGCGCGCGCGCGTTCGAGCCGTTCCTGTCGACCAAGGAGCGCGGCACCGGCCTCGGCCTGCCGCTGTGCGTCCGCGTGCTCGCCTGCCTCGGCGGCGACATCCAGCTGCTCAATCCCGGCGAGCCCGGCGCGCGCTTCCGCATCCGCATGCCGCTGCACGACGAGCCGGTGGCGCGGTCGCAGGAGGGCGCGGCATGAGCGCGCGCGACCTCGTGCTGCTGGCCGACGACGAGCCGTTGTCGCGCGAGTTCCTGCAGGAAGCCCTGCAGTCGTTCGGCTGCGAGGTGCGCGCCGTCGCCGACGGCGCCGCCGCGATCGCAGCGCTCGGCGAGCAGGCGTTCGATCTCGTCGTCACCGACCTGCGCATGCCGCATCAGGACGGCATGGCGGTGCTCGCCGCCGCCAAGAAGGCCGACGCCAGCCGCCCGGTCGTGCTGGTCACCGCGCACGGCACCATGCACACCGCCGTGACGGCGATGCGCCAGGGCGCCGACGACGTCCTCGAGAAGCCCGTCGGCCTCGAAGACCTCGAGCTGCTGCTGACGCGCATGCGCGAACGGCGGCGGCTGCTGCGCGAGAACGGCTACCTGCGCCGCGAGGCTGCCGGTGGTGAACTCGTCGCCGCGTCGATCGCGATGCAGCAGGTCGTCCTGCTCGCCGAGCGCGTCGCGCCGAGCACGGCCACCGTGCTGATCCACGGCGAGACCGGCACCGGCAAGGAGCGCATCGCCGCGCGCATCCACGCCGCCAGCGACCGCGCCGACAAGCCGTTCGTGAAGCTCAACTGCGCCGCGATCCCCGAAGCGCTGCTCGAGAGCGAGCTGTTCGGCCACGAGGCCGGCGCGTTCACCGGCGCCAAGGGCCGCCGCGAGGGCCGCTTCGAACTGGCCGACGGCGGCACGCTGTTCCTCGACGAGGTCGGCGAGACCTCGCCGGCGATGCAGGCGAAGCTGCTGCGCGTGCTGCAGGAAGGCGAGTTCGAGCGCGTCGGCGGCAATCGCACCATCAAGGTCGACGTCCGCGTCGTCGCCGCGACCAACCGAGACCTGCGCCAGGAGGTCGCGGCCGGCCGCTTCCGCGCCGACCTGCTGTACCGCCTCGACGTCGTGCCGATCACGGTGCCGCCGCTGCGCGAACGCCCGGACGACGTCATGCCGCTGGCCCGCCACTTCGCGCGGCCGGGACTGCGCTTTGCCCCCGAGGCCGAGACCGCGCTGCGGTCGTCGCGCTGGCCGGGCAACGTCCGCGAACTGCAGAACGTCGTGCAGCGCTTGGGCATCCTGTGCGCCGGCGACGTCGTCGACGGCGAGCTGGCGCGCATGCACGTGGCGCCGGGCGAAGGCGAAGCGGCGGTCGCGCCGGCGACGCCGGCTCTCGAGCCGATCGTGGCGCTGATGGCGCGCGACCCGGTGGGGGCGCTGGTCGGCAAGAAGCTCGGCGACGTCGAGCGCGAACTCGTGCGGCGCACGCTGGCGCACTGCGGCGGCAACCGCACGCGCACCGCGGAGATGCTCGGCATCGGCGTCCGCACGCTGTTCAACCGGCTGCAGGAGATGCAGCCGAGCGGCGTGTAGCGCCTCGGCGACCTGCAGGCGGCGTTTCCTGCCCCGCAGCGCCACATCCGCGCGGCGACGGGAGCGCGCGTCGCGTCGAACGACGGCGCCGCGGTTCGCCACCGCCGGGACGGTCGCTATGCTGCCGCGCCCCCGATGCAGACCAAGGTCCACAAGCTGCTGCGCCGCCGCGACCTCGGCGGCGGCTCGTACGCGCTCGAGGTCGAGGGCCCGATCCCCGAGACGCAGCCCGGTCAGTTCTACATGCTGCGCACCGAGCGCCGCTGGCCGGTGCAGCTGCCGCGGCCGTTCTCGCTGTACGACCGCGCGCCCGACGGTTCGTGGGGCAGCTTCCTGATCAAGCCGGTCGGCGAGGGCACGCGCGCGCTGTGCGAGCAGCAGCCGGGCGACGGCATCGTCTGCAACGGCCCGCTCGGCCAGCCGTTCCCGCTCGACCTCCCCGACCCGGTCTGCATCGCCGGCGGCGTCGGCCTCGCGCCGTTCCTGCTGCTCGCGCGCCAGGCGAAGGCGCAGGGCCGCACGCTGCGGCTGCTGTTCGGCGGCCGCACGCGCGAGATGCTGTCGGGCATCGACGACTTCGCGGGGCTCGTGCGCATGCACGCGTCGACCGACGACGGCAGCTTCGGCTTCCGCGGCCGCGTCACCGCGCTGCTCGACGACCTGCTGCAGAAGGGCGAGGTGAAGCCCGGTGAGATCGTCTTCTGCTGCGGCCCCGATCCGATGATGGAGGCCGTCGCGGCGCTGTGCGAACAGCGCGGCCTGCGCTGCTTCCTGAGCCTCGAGACCTACATGGCCTGCGGCTACGGCGTCTGCAACGGCTGCACGGTCAAGGTGCAGGGCCCGCGCTTCAAGGGCTGGCCGTTCTCGCGCACCTGCATGGAAGGCCCCGTGTACGAGTCGTGCGAACTCGTGCACGACCAGCACTGACGTTTGCCGCCGCCGCGCGGCGGCAAACGTCAGCGTGCTCCCGGGTCGCCGCCGCAACGCGGGGAGCGACCGCGGGCGAGGAGGCGAG
>JBEITC010000640.1:0-1747 GCA_040375075.1 Planctomycetota bacterium
CCACGGCGCCGGCGAAGTCGGCGAGCGCGCCGGCGATCGACCGGGGCGCTGCCACGCTGGCGGTGCGCTGGGAGATCGCCAAGGCGACCGCGCGCCTCGTCGCACAAGCGCCGGTGTTCGGCTACGGCCCCGGGCAGTTCGCGCTGCACTACCCGCGCGTGCGCAGCCAGGCCGAGATCGAGCAGTCGAGCCTCGGCCGCAGCTTCGCCACCGAGGTGCGCACCGCGCACGACGACTGGCTCGAACTGCTGGTCGACGGCGGCGCGGTCGCGCTGCTGCTGTTCGCCGCGGCGCTGTTCGCGCTGCAGCGCGCACAGGCGGACAAACGCCGGCTGGTGCCGCTGTTCGCGCTGTTGCTGCTGATGCTGGCGCGCGCGCCGCTGTGGAACGCGCCCGCCGCCGCCGCGGCGCTGTTGCTCGCCGGCGCGCCGGCGCCGGACGCTGGCCCCACCGGTCCGTGGCGGACGCTCGCCGCGCGATTGGTCGGCGCCGCGTTGGCGCTGCTCGCCGTGCCGGTGCTGCTCGCGCACTTCGCCATGGCCGGCTACGTCGACGACGTGCGCGACGGCCGCACGCCCGACGTCGCCGCGGTGATCCGCGCGTCGTCGTGGATGCCGTACGAGGCGCGCTGGGAAGAGCTGCTGACGCGCGATCGGCTGGCGGCGGCGACGGGCAACGACGCAGCGGGCAAGGCCAACCTCGCGGCGGCGACGTCGTCCGCGGCGCGAGCCCTGCAGCTGCGGCCGCACCATCCGCAGCTCTACCTCAACCTCGGCGAGGCGCTCGCCCGCCAGGGCAAGGTCGACGAGGCGCTGGCGGTCACGCGCCAGGGACTGCGCCTCGACGACGGCAATCCCGAGCTGCGCGTGCTGGCCAGCGTCGCCGAGGCGCAGCGCGGCCGCCACGACGCCGCCATCCTCGCCGTCGCCGAAGCGCCGCATCCGACGCTGCGCGCGCGCCTCGCCGAGCACTTCGCGCAGCTCGAGCAGGTCTGCGAGGGTCGCGGTGACGAGCTCGGCGTGCTGCGCTTCCGCATCGAACGCCACGTCACCGCCGCCATCGACGGCCTCGGCGACACCGCGCCCGCGGCGCTGCAGGCGACCAGCGGCCACATCCAGCAGGCGCTCGCGGCGATGCGCGACGCCGACCGCAAGGACGACGGCCGCGCGCTCGTGCTCGGCGCGCTGCACCGCCTCGATCTCGGCAAGGAGCAGGAGTCGGCGCAGCTCGGCGAACTCGTCGGGCGTTTTCCGCCGCTTCCACGCTGGCAGCGCGAGTTGCTCGGTCCCCAGCTCGACCGCCTGCGCGCGCTGCCGAGCTGGCAGGGCTACCTCGGCGCCGCGAAGTGATCGGCCGACCGCCGCGCTACATGCGCAGCGCGTGCGCGTAGCCGAGCGCGGTGAGACCCGAGAGCAGCGCCACCGCGGCCTGCGCGGCCACGGCCAGCCACCGCGGCGCTTCCACCAGCGCCAGCACGACGACGCCGAACAGCGCAAGCGTGGCCGCGCCGCCAGCGACGAAGAACGCCGCGTCGTCGAGGCCCATCGCGACCGGCGCGAGCAGGCCCGGGACCAACGGCAGCGACAGCAGGTAGCTGGTCGCGCAGTGACCGCAGTCGGCGAGCGCGCCGGTGAGCACGGGCAGCAGCGTCGGCAGCCAGACCGTCCACGACGCGTTGGCGCAGCAGCGCCGCCATGCCGGCGGCGCAGCTGCGGACGGCGCGGACTCAGGCGGCGGCGCCATCGAC